>DQVM01000065.1 GCA_015661775.1 Candidatus Caldarchaeum subterraneum
AATATTCCAAACCCAGTTAGCTAACGATTATCCGAGGATATTACGTTTTATTTTATAAGATGTTGCTAAGAAAATCCCTCACTTTAGTGGGGGGATGAATTTAGTGGAGGTGGGAGGGCTGTAGATAAGTTTTAATATACTCTGGTAACTAGATTTTCTGGGATGTTCCCACGGAGAAAGAAGTAGCCCATGCCTTAACGAGAGGCGTGGGATGGGGGAGCCGTGAGCCCCCAGAACCAGCGGATGAAGGGAGGGGTGAAAAGCCCGCCCTAAACGCTGGAAGCTCCCTACTTAAGTAGGGAGAAGCTCACATGCTCTATCCAGTTAGGGGGAATCTGGAGGAGCTATGACTAAGGAGAGGTGGCTGCAGGAGAGGCGGAGCGACCCTTACTGGAGGAAGGCGAAGGAGATGGGGCTGCCCAGCAGGGCGGCCTTCAAGCTCATGGATATACAGAAGAGGTATAGGGTGGTTAGGGAGGGTGATTTCGTCCTGGATCTTGGAGCTGCTCCCGGGGGGATGACGGCTGTGGCCTCGGAGTATGTGGGTGAGAAGGGGTTGGTGGTTGCTGTTGATAGGGAGGAGGTGAAGGTCAGGGATAGGAAGAACGTAGTCTGCGTAAACGCCGACGTATTCGCCTACAACCTACATGGGGTTATAATGAAGGCCTCGGGTAATAGGATGTTCGACACGATAATCTCAGACCTCTCGCCTAGGCATTCAGGGGATTACGACCTGCTGGCTGTTCAGCAGCTTGACCTCCTGGAGAGGACCCTCGAGATAGCGTCAGCCCTCCTCAAGCGGCGGGGGAATCTAGTGGTTAAGGCCTTTGAACATCCTACGCTTAGGCAGATAGAGAACAGGATGCGCCGCATGTTCTTCCAATACTACCGCTACGTCCCTAGGGCCTCCAAGAAACGGAGCTCGGAGATATTCCTGATAGGCCTCGGGTATAGGGGGTTCTACAGGCCTAGGGAAGCGTCGAGAGGACGCGTTTAATATCCTCTGGAGGGGCGTCTGTCTTAACTGCGTTTGGGTCTATATGCGTCTGCGAAGCCCTGTATCCTAGGTTCCTAAGCTCCTCAATAACGGCTTTAGGAGGAGGGGGGCTTCTTCTAGCCCAGCGGGATAGGAGGGGGATAGGATAATACCCTACCAGCGAGGTGTCCTCGGAGACGATGCGAGACAACGCCCTCCTAGCCTCGTCATAATCCTCCCCCACCCTCTCCAGCATACGGCCTGCCAGGCTGTTGTCGCTGAGCCTACCTACCCAAAGCGGCCCAGCCACCATGTTACCAGAGCCGCATGTTCTGCAGAGCCTATCCGGAAGCTCCGTCAAAGGGGTGGTTTCTATCCTCATGCAGCTGCCGCAGTAGGTTAGCCACCCTATCTCCTGGATACTCTGTAAAGCCCCCGACCTGCCCCGCTTGACCTGAGCGAAGACCCTGATGAAGTGCCTGTGGTAGTAGGAGAGGAGGGGCTCTATCCCAGCGTTGAGACGGGCCGCAGCCCTTGCTACGAAGCCCATCATTATGCGAATGGCTATCTCCTTCGAGAAGGCCACGTGCATGGGGATGGCGTCGTATTTCCTTATGCAGGGCCTCGGCTTAACACCCGTTAAAGCAGCTAGGTCGGTCGCTGAAGCGCCTACTACACCCAGATGCCCGCATGCCCTTATCGAGTTCTCTAGAAACCTTACAGGAGCGCCTACAGGGTCTACGTCGACGTATTCGAACCTGTATCTGGCTTCGCTGTGTCTAGCTAGGAAGAGGCTGGCCTCCTGGTTTGACGCCACCACCTTATCTGCTACGCCGTTGGCCTCTGCGTTCAGCTTAATCACATTATATGCGCTTGGGTTCAGGTCGTTGAGGTAAGCCTCTTCCACGTTCTCGGTCTCCTTCAGGAGCCTTATCCCCCTAACCCCCGAACCCGCCAGAGGCTCAGCAGCTGTTATTCTTTTGTTGAAGAACGCAGCGACTAGGAGAACCGTCATGTCTCGGGAGGGTTTTGAGAAGGGGTTGTAGAAGACGGGTATCTTGGTTGGTGCTATGGGTTCCCCAGCCTCGGTGGCTGGGAAGATGGGTGCTAAGAACCTAACCCTACCCTCACTATACCACCTAAACCCATCTGGGGCTGAGTTCTCCTGCATGGCCTTACCAGCCCAAAGCGGCTCTGATCCTGTTAACTATCAGCTCAACCGTGGAGTCGCGGTTGTTTTCATCTAGGGTGATAAGGTCCTTTCCGGCCCTAGCTTTAACCCTGACGACCAGGGGGTCTCTGGCCTTTAGGTGTACAGTAGCTACTACGGGTTTATCTACATGCATAAGCCTCTCAACGGTCTTTACGAATAGGCTGCTCTTAAGCTCCATAGGGCCTATCTCATCAACCACAACCACGTCGCATGTCTCTAAAGCTCTTTCTATAGCCTTAACCCCCTTAGACTCCAGCTCCTCCACGTAAACAACGTACTTCCCAACCCTCGGCCCCCCGGTAGAGCCTACGCGGGCGAGTATAGAAGACTCTCCTGTGAGTATGTCGATTACGTCGAAGCCTACCCTGGCCCCGCCTCGCCTCACCTCCTTGGTGTATATACCGCCCACCTTAACCCCTTGAGGCTTCAGCGCATCGGCTACGCGCATTACCGCTGTTGTCTTCCCCACGCCTGGCCTGCCTGTTAAGGCTATGAAAACCCCTCCGCCGGTCATCTGAAATCCTCAATCCTCAGCTGCCGGGCTTTAACTACTGTCTTCCACCCTTCCCTGACGATGGGCGGTAGCTTGCCTGCGAGTAGCTGGGTTTTTATGAACTCCAGCGTCTTGGGGTCTGAGGGATATCCTGTCCCGAAGTCCCCGTATTCCATGCGTAGCTTAGCCACCTCCCTGTCGCGGGTAACCTTGGCTATTATAGAGGCGGCGGATACGACTGGGTATTTCTCATCCGCCTTGTTCTCGCATACAACCTCAACCTCCCCTAAGCTGAGCTTACTGATTACCTTCCGTCTGAAGGTATCTACATCCCTCTCCGGGGAGTCTATAAACACCCTACGGGGCTTGAGCCTGTTTATTATCTCAGCCATCACCCATGCCTCTAAGGTGTTTATACCTTTGCTCCCCATCCTCCTCAGGCAGGCGTTTACCTCATGGGCTTGGAGTATCCTCACCTCGTAGCCCGCCGCCGCTTGGGTAATAAGCCCTGCTATATACTCCCTCTGCTCAGGGGTTAGTTTCTTAGAGTCAGCAACGCCGAGTGAGGCCAGCTCCCCAACCCTAGCCTCTTCAACCGCGTAGCCGCATACCACCATAGGGCCTATAGCTGACCCTCTACCTGCCTCGTCTATGCCGAGGATCAGAGCCATGCTACCCACGGAACCTTGCCACTACCATGACGTGGTCCCTTTCATAAGGCTCTAGGTTCACCGTCTCCAGAATCTCGAAGCCATGCTCCCTTAAGAAGGCGGCTTCACGGCCGTAAACCCTCTCAGGCTCCTCCACGCTATCTACGCTCCTAGCCTTTATCGCCACCAAGGCCCCGCCCCCTGTCCTCAGCATGGCTTTGGCGTTGTCTACCACGAGCTTGGCCTGCTCAGGCTGGGCTACGTCGCAGTAGATAACATCCACCTCCCCCACCAGGTGCTTATACGCCTTAGGGATGCGGGCATCCTCCAGGACAGCCGCCACGTTCTTCCTAGGCTCAGCTACGTTGCGTAGGAACTGGAGCATAACCTTGGGTGAGAAGTCAACCCCGTAGAGGAAGCCTTCAGGGCCTATGATGTCTGAGACGTGGCTTGCCGTGGTCCCTGAGGCAGCTCCTAGGTATAATACCGTGGAGCCGGGTTTGATGAATATCTCTGAGGCGTCTTTGATTATTGCGGCGGCCAGCTTGCTCCTGTAGTATGACCATGCTCTATACTCTTCACCGCCTGATTGTATGCGCCTCTCTCCGTAGACCGAGACCCCTCTGGCTAGGTTCTTAGTAGCTAGTATCCTCTCCCCCTCCGTCTCGACCCAGTATATGTTCCTGAACCGTTCATGCTCCCTAACCTCAGGCAAGCTTATTCACCTCCTCCTGCGTCTCCTCCTCCTGCTGTCAGGCTGTTTGTAAGTTGGTGCTTTAACCTTAGGAGATGGCTTCGGGTATTTCTTCTTTATCTCCTCCACCCGCTTGTCTAGGGATTGTTTAAGCTCCGAGCTTCTGTCTTCTTTGGTGAAGTAGTCTATCCTAGCTGCTATTGATATCTTCGTGGCTAGGGCCCTCGCTATCTTCCCCCTCTGCCAACGCGGTGCTGTATGGACGTAGGGGTGTTGGAAGATTACCCCATGCTTCGGCGAGCCTCTGCCTGTTCTGAGGAACCTGAAGAGGGCCTTCTCAGCCCCCAGGACTTGTATCGTGCTGGCGGGCATTCTGGCGAGTTTCTCAAGCCCCCCAGCCAGGGAGATTAGCCTACTGCCTAGAACGGGGCCTGCCACCGCTGAGAGGTTGGGCGCCTCGCTGCTCATCAGGTTCCGGATATACTCGGCCAGCCGTTCCTTCATGTCGGCAACCCTAAGCCCCAAGGCTGCTAGGCTCTTCACAGCGTTGGCGTCGTGAGGCGGGAGGGGGGCGCCTAGGGATTTAGAGCCTGCCTCCATAATAGCCTCCAGCCTCCTGCCGCCTTGAAGCACTTTACCCAGCCTCTCCCCTCCTATCTTATCACGGGTGGTTACCTCTGCTACGAATCGGAGGTAGTTGACGGGGTCGTCCAGTATCTCCTCCAGCTCTGGGAAGTGGACGCCGTACCACTCCCTAACCCGTGTGTATATCTGGTTCAGGTGCTTCTCGACGTCGTCAAGAGACCTTACTGCGTGGACTATGTGGATATCCCTCCTCTCCACAGCCTCCTTGATTCTGCTCCTTGAGATGGCGTTTCCAACCTCACGAACCCGGCTCCTATACTCCTGTATGGTGAATAGGCTGTTATCCTGTATAATCCTCTCCAAATCCAGTTTAATATCCACCACCGATATCTCAATCTCGTTGGAGACTTTACGGACCACGTTGGCTAGGTTCTCGTTATCGACGACTAGGCTACGTATGTTCTTCTCAAGGAGGCTCTGCACAGCTGCTTGAAGCTCCTCCACAGGCTCCCCCCTCTCAGTTATAGACCTTATCTTCTCGGCAACAGCGTCGGAAGGGCCTGAGAATGTTTTGAAGTCGATTACTTTCATGTTATCGTCAACGGCGAGAAGGCCTACGGGGCTTAGAACCAGCACTACGCCTTTATCCATACCGAGGGAATATAAGCCCTTACCATACTAATTAAGTTGTGGAGAAGATGCGGGCGGGGAGGCTCAGCGGCTTTTTGCACGAGGCTCGGAGGCCCCGTGGCTGAGCTTCCTCCCCATCTCCCTCAGGACCCACTCCTCTATCAGCATGCAGGAGCGGTAGTACTCATCCCCGTTGGGGCCGCATACATGCTCGTAGACGCATGAGGGGCAGGGGGCTTCGTTGAGAACCTTAACATCAACCTGTTTTATGAGAGGAACCAGCCTGCGGGTCCACCTGTCGTTGGCGAACTCCCTAACCCTCTTAACAACACCTTTCTTCTCCAGCTTAATCCCTATGCGGGACCCCTCCCTGCTGGTTACACCCAGCTTATGCCAAAGCTCGGACTGCAGAAGCCCCTTCTCGCCGTGCTTCATCAGAAGCTTAATAGCCCGTTCCTCCAGCTTAGACATCTTAACCGGCAAGCCTCTTCAACACTAGCTTCTACACGACTCCTTATAAACTAATACGTCTTCCCAGCGCTGTGGCTTCTGTACAGCTTAAGTAGGGCTCTTAAGGCCGGCTCGCTCACCCCCAGCTCGGCTGAGAGTCTGGAGAGGGGGATGCGCCTACCCCTCTCTAAAGAGGCTAGGTAAACGGCTGCTGCGGATAGGGTTTGGGGCCTCCTGCCTTGGGAGAAGCCAGACGAGGATAGTTCTTCCAGGATTTCCAGGGCCCTTACCTCAACCTCATGTTTTAGACCCAGCCTCTCGGCCAAGAAAGCTACAAGCCTCTCGGCTGCGTTACCGCATGGCCTTAGCTTAAGCTCGTAGCTTATCCTCCTCACGTACCTAGCGAGGGGCTTTGGGGGGACGTTAGAGACTAGTGCTACGGAGTTTAAAGGCCTTGAAGCCCCAGAGCCTCGTAGAGCCAAGTATATAACCGCCGCAGCAGCTGTTCTCGTGCATCTAGTTATAACCCCCCTCCTCACAGCGGCCCTGCATATCCCAGCGGCTATCTCACGGACATCGTCGGAAAGCCCGAACCGGCTTGATATCCAGTAAAGCTCCATGAGCATGCGTCTTAGGAGCCTGTCGCTGGGTGTGTCGAGCAGCCCAGCTTTTCCACGGGGAGGGGATGTTCCGAGGCCGCCGTCGTGTAGGCGTTTGGTGAGGGGAGGCCCTGCCCTGGCGCCGCTCCCTACCGTGTCGGAGAAGGTAGCCTCCATCGTAGCCTCCCTACTCTCCTCCACATACCCGCAGTCGACGCAGACTAGGTCGCCGGTTGTTTTGTCAAGCGTTACCCGGCCTCCGCATTCGGGGCAGTTGTCAGCCATCCTCTATCTCCTCCCGTATAGCTCAGTCCCTTCGGGGAGCTCAATCTCTTTAATGAGCTTGACAACTACGAAGGGTGATGAAGCGGGGCCTAGGACGTTGGATACGTAGCCTATCTCACGTAGCTTGTTGTCCAGCACCTTGTCGCCTAGATTGGGTATGGATGATGCTTTGACGAGTATTTTACCCTCGTCGCTTCTGTATACGGTTCCCAGCAGGTAGCGGCGTCTAGTTACCTTAGGCATGTAGGCTCATCTCTTTTTCATAGCTGAGGCTATCCTTCTTATCAGCTCCTCCTTCTTAACCCCATCGGCCTTAACTACCACATACCCCGTCCTGCGCCACCACATGCTGGGGTAGGCTCCTTCAAAGACCTCGTACTCCAGCCCCAGCTCCCTGCAAGCCTTAACTATCCTATCTACGGTAACGTTATCAAGGGCCAGTTTTGATGGAACCCTCCTCCCCCCTCCCCTGCTTACCCGCCTCTCGAAATAAACAGGCCATATAACCTTGTAGTCCCTTGAACGGGTCTTAAGCATGATAAACTCCTCCTATGGTAAGGATGGAAGTTTGCCTTTTATCTATGTTGCTTGGTTTAGAAGGGTTTTTGGGGGTTTAGGTATGTGAAGAATATCCTCGTTACTCTAGGGTCTTTTCCACGGAGCTTCTCTATGGCCCTCGCCTCCACCTCCGCCACAAACTCGTCGGTGAACTTGGCAGGTATGCCTACAAGCTGGTCCACTAGGTCTATCGCCGTAGGTAGGCCCGTTCCGTCGCTGAAGAAGTTCCTCTGGCAAATCCACTCGCTTATCCTCTCACGTGGAGTCAGGCGTGGGTATTCTATCTCGCATACAGGCGTTGCGGCGTATGCCTTAACCTGCATGCGTGTTAGCGTGTTGAAGAGGCTGTAGTCTAGGTTGAACTTGGTGAAGGGGTCGTAGGTTACTTCGTAGGCCCGTTTCACAGGGTCCCTCTCAGCGGGCCAGCCCATCCTGGCCAGAGCGGCTAGGCGTATGTAGAACATGGCTGGGTGCTTCTCTCCTATGAGGTCGTCGTAGAATAAGACGGAGCCGCCGGGCATGAGGTATGTAAGCATAAGCTTATCCAATATCCCTACGTAGGGGTTATCCGGCTTGTTCTCCTCCAAAGCAATCCAACCCCCTATTACGCTGGCGTGGCTTCGTTTAATCACCGAGAGGACCCTACGGCTTTCAACCAGCCTGTCGGTCATCTGCTTTATATCCGATATCAGCCTCCTCTCTTCATCACCCACCTTCCCCTCCCTCAGCATGGGTAGAGCTGTGTAGACGAAGCCGTAGAAGCTTCCATCCAGCAGAAGAAGGTCAACCTCGTTAAGAAGGTCTAGAGCAAGCCTCCGCTCAGCGTATATCGTTAAGAGGCTGAAGAAGTACTTGCTCCTGTCCTTTGAGTAAACCTGCCTCCGCTTGAATATCCCCGCCTCGTATCTCTCAGCTAGCCGAGTGTTCCCCTTTATCACCACACCTCCCGCTGTGAAGACGCCGTAACGCGCTCCTATCCTCTCGCTTAGGCTGGGCGACCTAGAGCCGTCAACAGCCCCCACGGTAAACTGCCTGTCATGAGTGGCTAGGCGCCTAACCCGAGGCTCTATCAAAGGCCTTATCTCCTCAAGGTCCTTCAGCATAATTCCCAGGCTCTCCGCTATCCTGGTGGATTCCTCCTCAGCCTTCTGGAAGAACCTGCTCTGGAGGTCGTGGGGGAGCTTAAGCCACTCAACATACTCTGCCAGCTCGTCTGTCATCATAGCTCCTCCTCAGGCTTGAAGGTTATGAGCAGGGGTATGGGGGATGGGTTCATGACCCCTGAGAAGTAGAAGTGCCCCGGCTTAAGCAGTAGCAGCTGGTCTGTCCTAACCCCGTAGGGTGAGAGCCAGTCGGAGGCCCCTCCTTCCCCTGCTGCGTCAAGCGGGTGTATGCGGCCGAAGAAATGCGTGTTCAAATTACGTCTAACAGCTGCGTTGATACCTATCTCGCCCCTAATCCCCTGAGAGATAAGCGTTAGGTTCAGCTTCTTCTTCCTACCTAAGGCCGCTAGGTTCTTAATCATGGTGGAGGTCTCGGCTTGAATACCCCTAGGGTCCCAAGGGGCGTACTGCGGGGCCTCATCTATGATGAGGGCTATGTTAACATCCTGCCCCCGCTCCATCTTTCTATACACTATCTTGGAGAGGGAGTGGAAGAGGCTGAGCTTGGCCTCAGCTATGGCTCCTCCCATGTCCAGTATCGTTACCTCGTTCTCCTCTGCTTTCCGCATCAGCTCGTCAATCTTCTTAATCCCCAGCAGCGGCAGTATATCCTCGGCCTTAAGGTGTCTGAAAACCCTCCTAGCAACCCTCTCGGCGCTGGCCCTGTAATCCGCCCTCCCTATGTTGTTTATACGGCTGTTAACATACTCCTTAAGCTCCTCAAGAATCTGCTCAGCCGCAGCCTCCTTATCTCCTTGGCTGCTCCTCAGCTTCTCCTCCACCTTACTTGGCCATGCATCCACATACTCCTCAAAAGCATCCTTCACGTTGTCGTTCTTCACCAAGCTCTTGGCCTTGTCCTGTAGATAGTATATTATGGTATCAGCGTCTAGGGCTATCTCCTCTATTCCAACGACTTCACAGCCCCGCCTGCCCCCGTAGTAGGGAGCATAGTCAGTTCCGCTCCAGTCTAGGACGATACACCTATACCCGGCCTCCACGTAGGCGGGGATCAGCACGTTGCGGGTTAGCCATGACTTCCCACTACCTGTGCTTCCGTAAACCCCTACATGGTAGGGGATGAACTCTATATCTACTGGAACCCGCCAGCTGGGGTGTCTATCTAAGTGGGCGTTGAGCCACGTAACCTCCCGCCCCTTAACCAGCCACTCCAGAGGGTTCTCAGAATCGTCAATCATATACACCGGGGACCTGGGTTGTATTATCGTTCTATTGGGTTCTATGCCGTCGTCGGTTATCATCCCTATGGGTTTGAAGGTGAAGCTATACACCTCTCTAGAGCCTGAGGGCTCGCCTCCGTGCCGCATGTAAGCCACGTCGGGCTTGTAGCTTGTGTAGCTGAGGAACTCATTCTTCCCCAGCCCCTCCCTTATAACGCCTAGGATGAGGTTAGTAGGTTTAGCCTCTCCGCCGTTGTAAACCAGAACCAGCTCCTCCGCTGTTATCTCCTTCTCAAGATCCTTCAGGAGGATAAGACGGGCAGAGGTTTCAGTAGCCCCATCAGCTATCCTGCCTATCATCCTCCTACCCAACGGCACCCTCCTCTAAAAGATGTAAATACGCTGAACCACTAAAAATAGTTAGTAGCCCGAAAATAAACAGGTGTCTTAAACGATCTTAAGCTCAGGCAAGGCTGAATTCATCATCCCCGCCCTGGGGCGGGTTCAGCTGTGTGGCCTCTCATCACGCCCTTCTCCTTAGCTTAGGTGGTTTTATACTTGATACTCACATATCTTGTTTTCTGAAGACTATCGTTGATATGGTTAGTAGCGTGGTTATCCACGCTGCTTGGGTTGCTAGGAGTAGGAGGGGTAGGCTCCCGCCTATGCTGCGGGCTACGTATACGCTTATTGGTCCTAGGAGTAGGAGGGTGGGGTCTATGGAGTAGATCATCAGGAGCCTTGAGGCCTCGGCTGGGTTTAGGGTCATCAGCGTGAAGAGGGTGGGGGCGTCTGGGTTGGCCAGCATCACGAAAGCCATCAACGCTAGGTCGAAGATTATCAGCATGGAGAACCAGAGGGTTAGTATTATTGCTAATGCTTGGAACCTGCTTTTGGACATCGTCCCCACAGCTGTTCCTACCGCCGAGAGGACGGCCGCCAAGAGGATGGACTCCCCTATAATCTGCAGGAATACAGCCAGGTCGCTGGCTGAGAGGAAGAACCAGAGATACCAGGCAGTTATCCCATAGCCCAGCGTTGTGGCTATCGTGATTGATGTTAAGGCACCTAGGTACTTGCTTATCAGAACCTCTGTTTTGGAGACCGGCTGAGCTAGGAGGAACTCCACCGTCCCCTTCTCCCTCTCACCAACTATGGAGAGGCCTGTGAGGAACATGGCTAGCAAGGGTATAAGGTAGAGGTTCATGTTCACAATAGCCGCTGATACGCGGCCGAATATCCTGAAACCAAGTGTGCTGAGGCCCATGCTGCTGTAGTAGGCGAACCCCACCCCAAGGCCTGCGAAGAGCAGCACGTATAGTAGTAGCCACCTGTTACTGAGAGCCTCCCTAACCTCCTTCTTCAGCAAAACCCTAAACACTTTAATCACCTCCATCCTTACTTAGCATGTTGATAACCTCATCTATGCTGGGCTCCTCAACTATTATCTCACCGTATCCTGAGTTTACGGCTGTCATCTCCTTCAGCTTCTCATATAGGTTGGATGCTGTTACCGTAGTCCATTCGTTGGGGTTCTTTCTCCTTACGTGTATGCGGTAGAAGGGGGTTATGGTTTTAATGAACTCGCTAGCGGGTATGTTGCTCAGCAGCCTTCCCCTGTGCATGAGAATAACCCTATCTGCTGTGGGGAGCAGACCCGCCAGCGTATGGGTTGAGATTATGATGGTCTTTCCTCTCCTCTTCAGGAGTTTAATCACCTCTATGACGTCAAGCCTCCCCCTAGCGTCTAGGTTGCTGAAGGGCTCATCAAGTAGCAGTAGCGCAGGGTCTCCCAGCAAAGCTAGTACAAAAGCCAGCTTCTGCTTCATACCGCCTGAAAGCTCATCAACCTTTGAATCGGCCTTATCTAAGAGGCCGAAAGGCTGCAGAACCTCTTCTAGAGATACAGTAACCCCCCGTAGGTCTGAGATGAAATCGATTATCTGATAGAGCGTCATATCGCCGTAGAGGCTCAGGGATTGGGGAAGGTAACCTACGTAGCGTCTAGCCTCCTTCCCTTGTCTCTTAACGTCCTTCCCGAATATCCTTATCTCCCCCTCAAAGCTTAGGAGCCCCAGCATGCATCTAAGGAGAGTGGTCTTGCCGCTTCCGTTGGGGCCTAGGAACAGCACCAGCTCCCCTGCTGGTATGTTGAAGGTTACTCCCTTTACTGCAGCTTCCCCTCCAAAGCTCTTGCTGACGTTCCTAACCTCCACGGCGTACACGGGAACCACCCCTAGATACTAGAATTACCGCAGAAACTGGGGCAGCCGTTAACGTGAAAGCCGCCAGCAGCCAAAGAGCCTCCATGCTGTGTGTGTTCTCTAGTGTGTGTAATGGCTTTGGTGAGGGGGATTCGTCTACCGCCTTAACTCTAACGTCTGCTGGGAACGCCTTTTTCATGGTTTCCAGCGTTAAGTAAGCGGGGCTGTATATGAAAGCCCTAAGCAGGCCGTATCTGCTCAGCAGGTCCTCCAGCGGGTCGGCGACCCTGTAAATACCCCTCCCAGCAGCGTATTCACTCCAGTAGTTCCCCAACCATATTGTTCTGGGCATGGAGGGGCCTATGAGCTCTACCTGCTGAAGGTTCTCTATCAGGCTGTTGTTTATGAAGTATCCACGAGATTCAGAGTCTATGGATACTCCTATGTAGTTGAAGGCTATCAGGTTGTTCTTGACGTAGAGCTGGGTTGTTGCAGGAGGGTATGGGGTGTATGTAATGTCTAAGCCTATGAGATGGCCGTATATCGTGTTGTTAAGCATATATACATCCCCGGCTTCTCGGAGGAAAAACCCCTCGCTAACTACAACCCCCCGGTTTTCGCCTACAAGGTTATCCACTACCAGCAGGTTGAGGGAGTACATCAAAGCCATCCCAACCAGGTTTCCCTTAATAACGTTGCCCGCTATGGTGTAGTTGTCGCTGTACATTAGGTGAATCCCATAACGTGAGTTTGTCACCATGTTGCTTGTTACTATGCTGTTGTATGAATGGTCGTTGTATATCCCGTCTTTACATCCTTTAATCTTGTTGTTACGTACTGTTACGTTGAAGGAGTACCAGAGGTATATCCCGTGGCCTCTGTCGTTTATAGGCTTATTCCCCATGCCTGTTATGGTGTTGTTCTCAACCAGCGTATCGCGGGTGTTCAGGAGGAAGACACCGTACAGAGCGTCTTCGATTATGTTGTTTCTTATAATCACGTTGGAGGCTTCATGTACCTTTACCGCAGCAGCGTCGCTTCCGTACCAGTCGTCGGTGTTGACTATTCTAAGCCCCTCCACAACAACGTAGCTGGAGTTTACCACTATGACATCCCCCAACCCCCGGCCATCGACCAGAGGATAGTTAACGCCCACTATGTGAAGAGGTTTATCAACCACAGCAGGGCCGTAGTAAACCCCCTCAGGGATGAAGACAACGCTCCAAGGCTCCGCCTCGTCTATTATATGCTGTAAACCCCGTCTATCCTGAGTTGATTCAGCGGAGGAGAGGGAAGAAGCTAACAGGATTAGAATAAGGGTGATTAGGGAAAAATAGGGGGTTTTTCTGCTCATGAGTATCTCCGCCTCCGCCGTATGTGGATAGCTATCTGCACAATAGCCGCTATTAAGGGTAGGAAGAAAGCAGGCCCTAGGTAGGATACTATATCGAAGTTAGCCAGCCGGTAGACTCCGAAGAACGGGGGGTCGAAGGGCTCTAGCTTTATAGGGGCTTTAGGGTCTATGGTATGCGTGTACCGGTACATCCACATGTAGGAATAAACGGGTAACGCGGATAGGAGTATGATGTAAACTGTGAGAAGGGCTTTGAAGAGCTTGTTGTTCCTTCCGTTGTAGAAGGCTATAACGGCTATTAAGAGGATGTACAAGGCGTAAAGTAGAGGTATGAACTGCAGCTCAGGTATGTTCTCAGGCTTTATCTCCCCTAAACCTACGTAGTGGTTAACTATGTTGAGGTTCTGTAAATCGCCTACTAGGCCTTGGAGGGGGTATATGCCTATGATTATAGGCTCCTGTATGAAGGGGGCTTTCATGCTTATGACCCAGAAGGGGAAGAGGAGGGAGGCAGCGGTTAGGGTTATCGAGGCTAGCAGGGGTATTGTTCTTGAGATGCTTATGCTAGGCATGGGGGATCGCCTCACCTAGTATATGACGGGCTTTATCTACTAAACCTTCCCATTTCATGACCTCGCCGCCGTATTCGCCAGCTACTTGCTCAGCATCCTCTAGATTCTTAAAAGCAGCAACGCCGTACCCCATGGGGGTTACGAGCTTATCCCTCGGAGCTACTACGAACCAGGCCTCTTCAACCTTAACAGCCTCCCCGCTTACGTAGTCATGTACTATAACCTCCATTATCATGTCCTTATCCAGCGTAATATACTCAGCCAACATACACCCTATATCATCATACTTCCTGAAATCCAGCTCACCCTCAACAAACATAGCAGCGGCGAAACGCACATCACTTATCAACATACCGCACCTATTGCATTTATCCTGATCAAGGTGGATAACAAGCTCCGGTATCTCACCCCCTCTGGGGAGTGAGGTAAAGAAGACGGAAACTACAAAAGCTATTACCGCCGTTACGGCGATAACCATCACTATTGTTTTTCTTACCATTACTAATCACCTCTGGATGGGAAAGAAAGAAGGTGTGGGTTTACAAATTTGGAGGTTTACTCGGCTGGCTCTACCTCCAGCCAACCGGCCATCTCTAGGTGTAGCGGTGAGCAGAACTCTACGCAGTAGAAGCAGAAGACTCCGGGGTGGTCTGCCACGAACTCTACCGTCGTGGTCTCTCCGGGCTCTATGCTGGCTTGCACGTTATACTCTGCTACTCCGAAGCCGTGGGTTGCGTCCTTCGTGGTTTCTATGTTGGTTATATACAGCCTTACTAAGTCTCCCTGCTTCACCCTCACTATGTCTGGTGTTATCGTGCTTCTAACCACCGTCATCCACACCTCCGAGACCCATTTGCCGTTCTCCTGCTTCCGCTCAACACCTAGCTTCCCCTCTATATACTTCGGGTGTTTCTGGAACGTCGCAGGGTCTGTTCCGACTGGATATACCTCAAGCGGCTTAACCTTATTAACTGATATCATCTTGGCGTAGTGCGGCTCGCCTAGGCCTATGGGCATGTCGTAGAGTATGCGCATCTTCTCACCCGTTATGTCTATCAGCTGGAAGTTCTGCGGCAGCAGAGGCCCTGTAGGGGGCTGGAACCTGTCAACTGACCACTTGTTCAAAGCGACCAGATACCTGCCCTTAGGAGATGGGCTGTTACTCTCGGTTGTACAGATGTGGCCTACGTTGTAGTGTATAGGTATTCTGTCGACTACTTGGAAGGGTTTGTCTCCCGTGTAGTCTGGGGGTCCTAGGCTGTACTTCACAACCTCGTTGCTGATGAAGCAGCTGACGTATCCGTGGCCTAGGTTGTCGAACTCATCATGCAGGGGCCCTAGCCCTACTTCTATCTGCGCCGCCTTAACGTCCTCGAACCTCAGTATAGGAACGCCGTATGGGTCTTCGCCTTGGAACCGCTGGTCTGCTATTGCCCTCTTAATCTTCTCTACGTCGTAAATCGTGACTAAGGGCTCCAGCTTACCTCCTATAACCACGTACCTGCCGCTGGGTGTTATGTCACAGCCGTGGGGGCTCTTGGGCTCGGGTGCGAAGAAGAGTATACCCTCTTTAATAGCCGTCTCAAGCGAGATTACCTTTATGCCGTTTATCTCCTTTGCCTTGCCCTGCCTCACCACCTGCTCAGCCTTCTTCCAGTTGATTATGTGCAGGTAGTCGAAGTCCTTCTGCGACGCTGCTATCTCAAGGGGTGGCTTCCCCTCAAGAACGCCTCCTATAGCCAGCTCTGTGTTGATTGAGTTTAGGAAGGTCCAGCCGTCGCTTGGGCCCCAGCCAACTATCTCCAGGTCCTGCATGTAGGGAGGTATTTCTATCTGGAAGCTGTTGGCTAGGTCGAACTTGCCTCTAGCCCTGTCGAATCTGGTGAAGGTTACGGTGCCTCTGAAGTATTCCCTGAAGTTATCCTCTGTCAGTTTTATGTATGTCTTGCCGGGTTTATATCCTCTGCCGGGCTCCCACGGGGCTGGGAACTGGCTGCCGCACGCTACGTATTCTGTGTTGGGTGTTGTACATGCTCCTCCGTGCTGCGTCTGGGTGTTGGGTAGCTTGATTATGTCTTTTGTCTCAAAGTCCTTCAGGCTTATCGCTGCCTTCCTAGCGTTGAGCTTATCCCCTATGAAGAGCCACTCCCCGTCGTACTCGGCGTTGGTTCTGCTTATCTCAGGGTGGTGAGTATCTCCTAGGGTTAGGAAGCGCATGCCGTTGCTGGCCTTCTGCAGCAGCTCCATCGTCTTAACATCGCCGTAGCCGTAACCCTGCCACGGCTCTGGGGTAAATACCGCTATAACCTTGTAAATCCTCATAGAGGGAACGCCTATAACCATAACCTGGCCACTGTGGCCGCCGGATGAGAACATCAGAAACTCATCAGGCTGAGCTCCGGGGACGTAGGTCTTCAAAGCCGCCTCAACATGCTGAGGCTGCAGGTTCCTTTCCTTGATTATGTTCTGTATATCGGGCGGAAGCGTGGGGGTTGGCGGTGATACTAGCTTTGATACCGAGAAACCGGCCACGCCTCCCACCGCAATACCGGCCAGCGTAGATGCTAGGAACGTCCTCCTGCTCACTCCCTTTTTCTCTTTCCTCTCCACTCCCATGACACACTCAACGTAACTAATGCTGAGTGTTTCTAAAAAGCTTGCTACCTTAATCTTTAGGGAGGGGCTGTATCATATTGTATGCAAATGTATATGATTATTGAAGTATTTTCCAATAGTATTAGGTCAGGGTGAGCTGGTCTTCATCACAAACGCAGCTGAGACAGATTTCATCATCCCCGGGTTTTATTAGGTGTTTCTCCTACTTATATGCATTCCTAACGTAACGTGTTGTTTGGAAATAGGGTGTTTAGAATGTTATGATTTTCTTTGGTATTAGTTTTATTATTGTTGATTCTCGTGGTTGTAATGGGGCTTGTTTCTCGTATTGCTTATATTTGCGGTAGAGTAGCCTGCGGCCGTATATGAATGTGCCCCCGTCTTCATGCAGCTCCACCTCACCCTGTATCATCATACCCATTAAGCGTCTCCAGTCTTCGTAGTATACATCCACAACCAGCGTGGCTTTGTTGCTGCGTCTCAGGTTCCTGACCTTCTTAGATTCTGTCTCTGCTCCTATGTAGATTGCTTTCCCGTCGTAGGCGTAGCATATTGGGACTATGTGTATCGTATTGTCTTCGGATAATGTTCCTAGGCGGCCTACCCTCTGCTCCCGTAGGAGACGGGCATACCTACCCCTAACAGCGGCCATACTAAAAAAGGGGATTTAACAGGTAGTATTATTGTTTTCTATCAGTGGCTGTGTTCTCCAGAACCCATGTTAGGTAAGGCTGGTGAACGTCTTCGGGTGAGAGGATTATTATCTGGGGGACTTCATAGGGGTGGTTACGGAGTATAAACTCCTTCAAAGGCTTAACAGCCTCAGCGGATGTTTTGATTACCAGCAGAACCTCCTCAGCCTCCTCAACCTTGCCCCTCCACCGGTATAGGGAGTTTACAGAAACCATGTTAACCCCCGCAGCCAGTCTATTCTCCACCACTTCCCTGACGAACTCAAGATACTCCCCCTTCTTGGGGAAGGTTACTAGAACCAGCAGCATAGGTTTGCTGCTCAAGTAACCCCACCTAGGGATTTTCTTATCCTGCTAGCTGTCTCCTCCAGCTCCTCCCTACTAGCGTTTATCCTACCGTGGCCCGACTTGAATTTACCTGCATCCCCCACGTGCCTAGGTATTATATGCACGTGGACGTGGAAGATAACCTGACCAGCCGCAGAGCCGTTGTTCTGCAGCAGGTTCAACCCAGCTGGGTTGATGGAGAGCTTCACAGCCTTAGCTACTTTAGCTGCTACTGCGTATAGCCTCCCCACCTCCTCGTCGGGCATCTCGAAGATATACGCGTAGTGCTTCTTGGGAGCGACCAGCGTATGCCCCACCGACATGGGTCTTATGTCCATGAAGGCCACGTAGTCTCCGTCTTCATACACCTTAGCAGCCCAGGCCTCGCCCTTAGCTATCTTACAAAACACGCATCCGCTGTCCATCCTACCACCTAGCTGACGTAGTATGGCCTTCTCCTAGAGAGGTAATACTCGTTCTCAAGCTCGGCAACAACGTTACGCAGCTCCTCGTTAGACTTCACCTCGCTGTCCAGCCTCTCCCTAAACGCATCACACTCCAGCTTCAGGTCATTCAAATCAACCTCCAACCCAATCAACTCAGACAACCGCTTAACTACGTGGTAGATGGTCTGCAGGTCCATCCCCGAGAGGTAGTAGGGTGAATGGCCCCAGAGGCTTAAAGCCACTATACGCTCCTGCTTCAGCCTGTATAAGATAAGACTATGAACGCTGCTGGGGCCCTCGTAGTCGGTAGCATCCATCTCCAGCCTGCTCAACCTAGCCGCCTCCTCAGCCGAGTTGGTGGAGAATGTTACCACAGGCTCAACGGTATGCGGAATCCTATCCAGCAAACCCCCAACCGTAAAGACCCTAGAGACGCTAAACCTCCTGATAACCTCCAGCAAAGCATCTACATACTCAAACCACCTGAAGCTAGGCTCCTCACCCAGAAAAAGAATCAAACCCCCGTCTAATACGTCTCCGACGTAGTGGAAGGTGTTATCAGGAAGCTGATACTCCATGATAACTCCCTTACGATACTTTACATAGGGCCGTTTCAACGTGAGGTCGTAGAACCCGCTGGAATCTATCTCAGCAAACCGCTTTGCCGAAAGCTTGGAGATTAAGTAGCTTACAGACCCGCTTGAAACCCTACCGCCGTCAGGCCATCCACGCAAGCCAATAACCATAACAGGCCCCCTCAACTCAGGCTCCTCAAAATACCTCACCAAGCCCATCCTAAGGCTGTAGTATATGTTTTACATGGATTAAAACGTAATGCACCTGAAACTTTAATTAGCAATTAAGCCAAGATAGAGAATAAGCATGAGATTGGGAAGACAAGCCCTATCTAAGGCTGCAGCCCTCCCGGCGCTAGTTGCAATACCGTTGGTAGCTGCTGTCGCTGATGTACTGAGTGAGAGTTGAGGTAACAGAGATAATGAATTAGGCGGTGGGAGAGATACTGGATGAGTAGCGGGGTTTTGTATATAGGTTTTCCGATATGGAGGGGGAGTGGAGGGGTGGGGTATGCTATGCGTGAGGCCCTGCGTAGGGGCTTTGACTTCGTCGAGATAGATCTGGAGACCTTGAAACCAGGCGGTGTGAGGGGCTCTCGGATACGCTTGGGTTATCATGCGCCGTACACAATCCCGTTATCCCATCCATACCTGCTTAGAGATGTTAGGAGATACTTATCCGAGCTGGTGGTTTTCGCCGAAAGAACAGGAGCAGAGTACATAAACATACATATGAACCATCCTACATACTATAGACTAGAAAAGCTCAACAACAGCCTTAGGAGGGAGGCGGTAAAGACGATTAAGCACCTAAGAAGAGCATCCAGCAGGACGGTAATCACGCTGGAAAACCCACCAAGAGGGGATTACTCCAGCTGTGGAAAGCTGGTTAAAGCGGCTGAGGAGGCGGGTGTCAAGATATGCCTAGATGTAGGGCATCTAGCTTATAACATGCTGAAACAAGCAGATGTAGGCAAGACAACACGTGAAATAAGAAGATGCATAAAACAAAGCCGCAGCCTCCTCTTCCTCCTACACCTACATAACGTGAGACAGAACAGAGACGGAGAAACAGAAGACCACATGCTGGAAGGTGATTTAAACCTCGTCGAGATAGCCGCAGCGGCTGTAGAGGTAGGATGCAGATACATTCTGCTTGAAACATTCTTCAAAGGCCGTTCAGCTAAAAAGGAGGTAACCCTAGAGGATGCATGTAGGTTGATGCAAAGGATAAAGAAAGAGCTACTAGCCTAGCAGCCGGATAGCCTGGGGAGACCTTAAATAAACGCGTATCAAGGATAAAATACAGAAACCATGCCGCGTGAATTCCTCTACAGAGGCTACACCCTGGAGCAGCTGCAGCAGATGAGCATGGATAGTCTAATCAAGCTTCTCCCCAGCAGGGCAAGGAGAAGCCTAAACCGCGGCCTAACCCAGGCCCAGCTAAAGCTCCTCCAGAAAATCAGAAGATATAGGAAAATGATGCAAGAAGGCAGAAAACCAGCTAAACCTATCAAAACCCATGCGAGGGATATGATAATTCTCCCTGAGATGGTGGGCTTAACGATTCACGTTCACAACGGAAAGGAGTTTCAGCCGGTAGAGATAAAACCTGAGATGATAGGCCACCGCTTGGGAGAGTTCGCGATAACTAATAAACCAGTGAAGCATGGAAGAGCAGGGGTTGGTGCGACGAGAAGTAGCATGTATGTTCCGCTGAAATGAACAGAGCCTATAATACCAGCTCCTCCTTTATAGGCTCTACCGGTATGTCAGTCCTCTTCCCGTCAACATAAAGGGATATCTTATCCATCAACCCGGCGCTTTCGGAGAGGCGTAAAGCAACAAGCAGCTGGATAAACGAATAATACAGCCTGGAGATTCTAATGCTATCGGCCCTCTTATGCAAGAGTGCCGCCGACTGCTTGTCGTAAATGGCTTTATAGACCGAGGCCAGCTCAGCCACAGGGCTTCGGCTCCACATCCTAAAAGCTCCGTCATCGCCGGTCATCACCTTCTTACCCCGTAGGAGCACAGGGTCTATCTTAGGTATAGCTGAGTCGCATGAGAGGCCTTGTGAGGGGTAGATGCTCGTTCTCACGTTAAATATCTCCTTAAGGCCTAGGTATGCTAGACAGTCCATAAACTTAGCCCAGTTATCCGGCCTGCCTCTTTTTACAGCCTCGTAGACCCGCTTCTCAACCTCATACATAACACACTCGGGGACTGTTATCAAAGAACCCATATACGCCGCATTATGTATGCCGAAATACAGCATGTTCGTATCTATTATAATCTCGCGAGACTTATACGGCTCCCGCAGGTCTATAGCCTCTAAGGGCTTATACTTAGTTCCCTTAAGCTCGGCGCAGCCGCTCCAGGCTAGTATCTCATGAAGGTGTTCATTGTTTACTTTTAGTATTTTCTCGGAGATTTTTGAAAGTAGGGATGCTATATCGTTTATGTTGTACAAGTTGGCTTCTGCTACGGCTTCTTTATCGGCTATTTTTGCCTCAACTAATATTTTAGCCTCTGGTGTGGTTGTTGATGGTTTTCTGTATGGGCTGTTATTTTTTACGTTTATTCTTCTAGCAAGCTCAGCTATGCATCTTCTAAGGGGAGGTAACTTCATGCCCCAGCGGGGTGATTCGTTATCTTCTAGGTTTACAGTATGTTCTGCAGCGTTTCTAATCTCCTGAGAAAATTCTCTTCCGCCAGCGTACATAGATACGACAGGCTCCAGTCTTCTTGGTGTGTAGGGATATGCTAATCCTCCCCACTCTCCCCAGTGAAAATGGACATGCGTTATATCCATCTTTCTCCCGCTTAGCCTAGCTATACACGCCATAGCCAAGGACGCGGCTCCACGTCTGCTGGCAGGCGATACCACCGCTATAATCCCTTCATCAACGTAAGGCTCTATACATTTTCGGATTATCTCATAAGCTGTCCCAGGCTCCTCGCCACCGCGTATATTAACCGTCTCAACCCCTCCCCGTAGGAGGTCTTTAGCTACTTCAGCCACTATACCCGCCTCTTCGGATGCTAAGTCGTAGATTATCTGGCCCGAGTTTATTGGAAACTCTTCAAAAACCCTATAGAGGCATGATACCGCAGACTCGACGCTGAAGGGGCCCTTGCTAACAGGAAGTATTAGATTCAAAGCCCCAACTAATCTATAGCACGTTTGTTACTTAAAATTTTTCAGGAGCAGTTGAACCGCATTATTTTCAGCAGACGCTCTAAAGGTAATCGTGATAGTTTCAGCCTTTCATCCATATATTATAAAACTCAGATATTGTCTGGAAAAAGATAGAGCCTCCACTCTCCCTATCTTGAGCCGCCATGTAATCGCATGCGATTAGACAATCTAGTAAAAGAAAAGAAACTTTCCTAATTGAATGGCTCATAGTAGAAAGTAATATACTATCATATATCTTGCTTTGTAAATTATGTAAATAATTAATTAAATTCCTACTATGTAACATTTTCATGAAGGTATCTATGCACTTTGATAGAACTTCACGGTCATTTACGTTTAGGAAATCGGATAAGACACTGAAAATCTTATCTCTGTATAGTTGATTCTCATCTGATATATTAGGTAGTGTAATTTTCTTACGTGCTTCTGGGTTCATCGCATGGTGGTGGTAGAAAACGGAAAAAGTAACTGCGATATAATACATGTTATGGTGTTTTTTGGATGAAAACAAATCGGTAAGGAGAGCTGAGATAAATTCATGTCCCTTGAAACTGAGGTATGTTGAATCTTGACCTTGTCTGAGATTTGCTTCAGTTTGGAAGAATACCTTACCTATGTCATGGAATATTATGGCATACTCAAGCAATTCCTTAAAATTATTAATGCCAAGCTGCCTACTGGCGTATACCCCTACACGTGAATCTTCTACTCCCTCAGCATAGCTTAGGGCCTTCTTTATATGATCACGCAGTAACTCCTTCCTTATCTCACCCTTTTTATAATTATGAACATAATAGCTTAAAACTTCT
>DQVM01000135.1 GCA_015661775.1 Candidatus Caldarchaeum subterraneum
ATCTATGCCCTTCATACTTCAACCACCGTAAATCCATACACCCCCGGATCTATTGACACTCTACGTTTCACCCTGCCCTTTCCTAGGCTCTGTGCAGATACTACCCTAACCTGCTGAAGCATTATTCAGGCCTGGGCATATGCGAGCCTAAACTCTATTTTACCGCCCTGCTCCCAAACTCACTCCCGTGTAATAATCCATGTTCTTTCTCAGCGTCGTTTCTGTAACTCACCAATACATTCTGGCAAGTCTTAAATATAGTTCGCAGCGTATAGTGGTGAGAGCGTCTTTGATACTCGTTCTGGGCGGAGCGGGGGATATGGGAAGCGGGGTGGTGGAGGAAATCTGTAGAGTCGGGATACCTGTCAGCATAGGTGATGTGAAGATGGAGGAGGCGGGTAGAATAGCGGCTGGATTACAGGAATTTGGGAAGGTGGATGTGGTGAGGCTTGATGTAAACGCCAGGGATGAGCTTGTTAGAAAAGCGAGAGAATATGATGTAGTCGTTAATGCAGTAGGGCCTTTTTACCGATATGGCCACGCAATAGCATCAGCCTTGATCGACGCTGGTGTAAACTTCGTAGACATATGCGACGACTACGACGCAACGGATGATATACTAGGTTTATCTAATAACGCGCGGGAGATAGGTATTATTGGGGTAACGGGGCTGGGATGGACTCCGGGTATCTCCAATATACTGGCTAAGAAGGCGTATGAAGAAGTGGGCGGAGATGTAGACGCGGTTGATATATGGTGGTTCGGCTCCGCAGCGGATTCGAGGGGCTTAGCGGTTGTTATGCATCTATTCTATGCTTTAACGGGTGATGTCCCGATGTATCTTAGGGGGAGGCTAACTAGGGTCAAGGCAGGCTCCTCCCCCGGTTATTCCAACTTCCCGATAGTAGGTAATCTTAAGCTATACTACACAGGCCATCCAGAGCCTGTAACAATACCTAGGAGCATGCATGTTTCAGAGAGAGTTACAGTGAGAGGCGGGCTCATACCACAGTGGCAGAATAAGCTTGTTAAACTTTTCATAAAAATAGGATTAACATCAACTAAGGAAAATACCGAAAGGCTCGCTAGATTTATACATAGAATAGAGGATGTGTTCAGGAGTGGGGGAAGACCCGTTAGTGGGGTTAGGGTTGACGTGACTAAAGGTGAGTCTAGGGTCAGCTACTGCACTGTCGGTAGGATGAAAAAACTCACTTCAATCCCCGCATCAATAGGCGCCGTCATGCTACTTAACAGGGAAATTAAAGGAGCAGGAGTATACCCGCCTGAGGAGATTATAGAACCTACTCCCTTCCTAGCTAAACTAGGTGAGAAAGGTATTGAAATTACAAAGTATTAAGACGGTAGTTACATCATACATCTTGGCAGTAGCCATACTACTTGCTATCCATATCATAGCCGCATCCCCTATCGACTATAAACCATCACCATACTCCGGTGAGATAAAGTTCAACGCCAGTAGCGCCTATTGGTACGCGTACAAATTGGCTAAAGATTTCCCCTACAGGCCCACCGGCGGCGATGATACGTATAGGGCTTTTAGATGGATAGAGGATGAGATGCACAGGCTCGGACTTGATGTATATACTCAAGAGTTTACGGTAAATCTAGAAGGACCCAAGATAGGCCGAAACATATACGCGATACAGTATGGGGAGCTTAACGAGGCTATAGCGGTTCTGGTCAACTACGATATGGCTCCCACGAGCTATGAAGCCGCCAGCGACACAGCAAGCCACGTAGGTGTTGTTATGGAGCTAGCCAACTCGCTTAAAGGATATAGGAATAGAAGAAGCATAGTATACGTTTTCGTGGATTCTGAGGAGTGGGGTATGCAGGGCGCGAGATATTTCGTGAAAAACTATAAGGGCCCTCCCCTAAAGGTTGTTATAGTACCTGAAGACCTAACGGCCGGGAATTTAACCAAGATCTACCTAGAATCCATGGGGCAGTTTAAAGGCTACTCACCGCTATGGCTAAGAATACTGAGTAGGGAGGTTGGGGATAGACTAGGGGTGCAGGTAATAGACCCCGTTGGATTTGAGGAGTACCTGCTGAGGGCTGTTGACATATCGTTTACAGACCAGGGGCCGGTTATTGCAGAGGGTATACCGTCTATAGAAGTCTCAACTAGGGGAGATGACCCAGAGCTAGCCCGCAGAATCTACCACACCCCAGAGGATAGGATGGAGTACATGGATGTAGGGTCATTCGAGACATACGGCAGGTACTTGTATGTGCTTCTCCTAAGCTTAGACATGATGGAAGAGATTCCAGGCTACGAGCCGGACTACCTGATGGTAGATGATGGGAAGTACATTACTGGCGGCATTACCTATTTAACCTCATTAATACTCCTGACCCCCTTGTTGGTGCATTTGTTATATCTGTTAAGGATGGGTGATAATCCACTCCGTTCCTTACTTGAAATTTCTATGTATTTTCTAGGTTTTATAGCTGGGTTTATACTGGTTATGTACTCACCCTTACTTGGGCTGGTTCCCGCATACGACACATACCCACCCCCTCCTAGACACCCGTATCTATACTCCCCAAACCCAGTGGTGTTCCTGCTCTTCCTAGCCCCGCCAGCCGTAACAATAGCAGCTATGCGTAAAATACGCGGCGCTGAGCCTCCAAGCCCCTCAGCCATTCCAATAACATTACTCGTAACAGCTATTTTTTCAATCCTTTACAACAGATACGGCACAATAGCGCTGCTCTCCCAGGCCCTCACCCTATGGCCTTGGATACCTCACGTTAGGCCGAGAATAGCTAAGGTGATTCTACTGGTGGGCGGGTTTACAGTATTTATCATTCTATTGGTACAGTTTGGGCATATCCTATACCAAGGCCCCCTAATATTATGGTACCTGCTGCTTGGGGTGGCGTATGGCCAGTTCAAGCTCATAGGTAATTTAATATTCTCTATAGCGGCTGCGGTGATGAGCTACCTGCTGCTTCGTTATATTTCCACGACTTGGAGAAAATAGGCATCCTAGTTCTCTATAAAACATGCTATTGGAGGGTGGCATACTTTAGGATGCTACACCAATTAGGAACGTTCCTTATCTATATGGTTAATTGGGGCTTTTAAGAGTTATAGGCGGAAAGCCTATTCTGAACTCTGAGAAAACCCAGAAGAAGCCGCAGGGTAGTTGCTTCTCCCTTCTATGGATTGTATTGGGTTTTGGGTCGGGAGGGCTGCTTATTGGAGGTTTAATAACTTGATTCTTTATCACGGCGGTGACGGTGGAGGTGTAGAAGGTAGTATGTTGCGGTTCCGTAAAATAGTAGGGATGTGATGAACTTTGTCAATAGCCTAGTTGGGTCTATCCATCCGAGTGAATTGTAATAATCTATTATGATTGTGGGCCATATTGGATAGAGAACATGTAGTGGTGTGAGGTT
This sequence comes from Candidatus Caldarchaeum subterraneum, assembly GCA_015661775.1. Taxonomy (GTDB): domain Archaea; phylum Thermoproteota; class Nitrososphaeria_A; order Caldarchaeales; family Caldarchaeaceae; genus SZUA-1515. Next base: position 3,433 of record DQVM01000135.1, read on the forward strand.
TATTGCTGCGAAAACTAGAGACACCGTCCATAGGGGCTTTGGTATCTGTGTTAGGGAGGAGAGGGAGTATAGGGCGAATATCATGGCTAGGTTCTGTTCCGAAACCCATGTCCTGGTCAGTAGGAAGAAGAATACACCTAGAAACGCGGTCTTGGCTAGAGAGTCTTTATCACGGGGCCTGTAGCGTGTTATCACTAACACGCTGAATATGAGTAGAGATGCGGGGGATAGATACCCTAGCCACAGTAGCTGGTCGGGAAGGGTATAGTAGCCCGCCTCATATATGCTCTCAAGAATATTAGCTGGAGATAATCCACCTGCTATCCTAAACCAGTTGCCCAGACCCGAAAGAGGCGTCTCTATCCTCCATCCCAGCACCTGAAAAGGGGCTAGGAAGATGATTATTGAGAAAATGATGGCCAGTGCTAAGAAGGAGGCCCCAGTTCTCACGCCTGCTGTAGTAATGTTATAGGCTGTTATCGCGGGGATGAGCGGTAGGGCGAGGGGCTTAATGTTAAGAGAAAGGGCTGTAAGAAGCGCTGAGAATACGATCCTCTCAGCTCTGGTAAGCGCGTATAAGCCTAATAAAGCGGCTATCACATCCGGCTTACCCCAGACTGCTGAGATAAAGAGTATGTAGGGATTTAGTAGGAAATCTCTCCATCCGTCAGAACCCAGCTTGTATAAGAGGCGGGAAGCGGTTATGTTAGAGGCTATTATGGGAAGCTTATAGAGTAGGTTGAAGATGAAGTTATTTCCACCAGCCGCTGCGTAGGCTAGTGCAAGTATTATAGGCCATAGTGGAAACTCCCCTATCCCCTGTATCGCATCGCCGTAGCTTGGATTAGGCTCATACCCCCCCTCATAAGCACCCACACCGGAGACAACATTCCTAGCAGCGACAAGACTAACCAGAAAATCATAACCATGCGCCAAGAATGGAGATAAAACCAACTGAACCAGAAGAGAAAATAGCATTAAGGTACGCCAATCCCCCCACCTATTCTTCAACACCTTAAAACAAACCACCACCTATGCAGCAAATAACATATTTTTTAACAATATCCAAAAACATCAATAAATACGCTTCAAGAGAGCTGCTGGAAGAAGAGTCGGCAGCAAAATTAAAAGAACTAAGAAGAAGTTATCAATACTTAGACAGGGCTGCGGGTAATGTTAGAGACAGAACTCAAAAATGGCTCAGCCAGTTATCAGTCTTTTCACCATCTTAAGCTTGCTGAATCTCTTGTTGATTCTTATACCCTCAACGGCCTCCGTCAATATTTTAATATCCTCTTCGTTTAGTCTAAAATCACCTGCTCGTGCATTCTGCTCCGCCTGTATCGGGTTCTTAACCCCCGGTATGGCTATCACCTCCCTCCTCTTTATCAGCCAGTTTAAAGCAACCTGACCAGGGGTTTTTCCATACTTAGAACCCACCTCTTTCAGCAGCTGTATAAGATTCTGTAAAGCCTCTAGGTTGGGTTTGTCGAATAGTATGTTAAGTCTTCTCACCACGTCTTTAGGTATGTTGTCCAGGTTGTATTTCCCAGTTAACAAGCCCTGAGCAAGAGGGCTGTATGCTATTATGGTTATCCTCTCTTTCTCGGCGTAGGGTAGAAGCTCTTTCTCGGCGTCCCGTTCAATCATGTTATACTTAACTTGATTAGATACTATCTGCTCATTCTTTAAGCATTCCTGAGCTTTGACGAGCTGTTTTAGAGAGAAGTTGCTTACGCCTATGTAGCTTATTTTACCCTGTTTAACCAGGTATTCCATAGCCTTCATGGTTTGGGATATTGGTATGATGGGGTTGGGCCAGTGGATTTGATAGAGGTCTATGTATTTAATGCCTAAGCGTCTTAGACTGCGTTCGCATGCTTTGATTACGCCGTTGTAGGTTGAGTGGGTGGGCCATATCTTAGTAGCTATAACAACCTGCTCCCTTAATTCCCTTACCGCCTTCCCGACGATCCGCTCAGATAACCCGCCGCCGTATATCTCAGCTGTGTCGATGAAGTTAACCCCCAGCTCCACGGCCTTCCTAACCGCGTTTACGGCATCCTCCTCCCCGTAGCCTCGCTCCCAACCCCACCACCTATCGCCGAACTGCCACGTACCGATTCCTATCTGGGAGATCTTCAACCCTGTATTGCCCAAGCTAGTATACAACATCCCCCTTGTATCATAGCCTGTTTTCGGTGGTTTTAACTATGATGTTAAAGCTAGTATCCCGCCTATTATTCCTAGTATAGCGCCTATTAGGAATCCTCCTCCGAAGAAGAGACTAACTACCGCGAGTACTAGTATGACGGTGCCCCATGTTTTTGTTTGTTCAGGTTTTGTGTACAGCATAACGGCGCCTACTAGTATTAGTATTCCAAGGATTATGGAGATTATCGCAAACGTCCAGAAGAAGCCCCCCATCCACGGCATCATCCCACCGCCCATCATGCCGCCGAAGTTCAACGGGAACATGGTTAGCATGAAGGAAGAGCTGGCGAGTATCAGCAACCCTGACAACAGAGAAAGAATAAAAGCGGCGTATGGTTTATTTTCTCCAGACATTCCCATCACCATTATCTACTCATTCGGTTATAATTAACTTACCTATCATACCTGCTTCTTTATGCCCCGGTACCGTGCAGAAGTAACTATACTCTCCTGGCTCTGTTGCTTCGAATACTATGCTTGCTGAAGCTCCTTTGGATGATATCATGGAGCTGTAAACCCCCAGCTCCGGTAAAGCTATGTTATGCGTAATGCCGTCTGAGTTTATCACGTTTATCTTAATTTTATCTCCGGTTTTTACAACTATCGTAGGGTTAACATTTCCATCAGCGTCCTTGAATAGGAATCTCCCATTTTCGAAGACTGTGTAGAGGGTGATTTCTACGTTGGGTATTATGTTGGTTTCTTCTCCGCTGTATGGGGGGCGTTGATTCTCCCAGCCGTAGCGGCCTTGGGGGCGTTGATTCTCCCAGCCGTAGCGGCCTTGCACGGGCCCCCTCATATGGTAGTACATCATGCCG
>DQVM01000057.1 GCA_015661775.1 Candidatus Caldarchaeum subterraneum
ATGTTATTTGCATTTTTTGAAGAAGCCGGGTAGAAATGGCCTTAACGGACTATCTCTTGGTTCTTCACGAATTCATACAGCTCTCTGGCCCTTTTGTTTCCTTCAAAGTATATCCTTATAGGCTCTAGTATCTTGTATAATGCTTCTGCTACGGCGTTCTTCAGGTCTAGGGGGTGTAGGCTGCCTGATGCGTAGTCATGCTCTAAATCCCTGTAGCTGTAGTATGTTACTGGCCCTCCGTATTTCTCAGGCCTCTCCACGTATAGTCTATCCTGTATCCGGAATATTATGTACCTGCAGTATTCTAGGACTGGGTTTCCGCTGACCTGCTTAGGGGGGCAGTAGGCTGAGAGTAGCTTCTGCTTTATCGTACCCAGGTCGTCGTGTACGAATATGCTGGTCTCCGGTTTGCTTTTGCTCATCTTAGAGCTTATCTCGATGTCGTATTCTTCTTTCTCGTCCTCCATCCCGGCTGGGGTTGTGGGGCCCTGCAAACCCATGAGCATGTGGTGGTGGACCGCTACGGGTTTCCAGTACCCTAGTTTAGGCCCCAGCTCCCTCGCTAGTATATTGGCCCTACGCTGGTCTACTCCAAGCTGGCATATCTTGGCTTCCAGCGTGAATATATCAGCTACTTGCATAGCTGGGTAGATTATCTGGGAAGCCTCCTGCAGCTCTCCTTCACGACGGCCCATAATGGGTAAGCACCTCAGAATACGCTTGATAGTGGTGTTTCTAGCAACCTGTATGACGAGCTTCCAGTAATCAGAGTCGGATGCAAGCTCTGAGGCCCATACTATCTCTACTCTGCTAGTATCTATGCCTGATGCCTTCCAAACCTCAACAAAATACTCCCCAACCTTCTTTATCTTCTCAAGGTCGCCTCCCATCTTGTTATTTATCATAGCGTGCCAATCCGCTATCAGAAGCTTGAACCTACACCCAGCCTCCAGCATGTCCCGAAGCTTTATAGCCCTCATAACACCGAATGGTATGTGCGCCAACCCGCTGGGTTCGAACCCGTCGTAGGCTACCGGACTGCTCTCGGTCTCCAGCAGTTGTCTCAGCTCCTCAACCGTTATAACCTCCTCCGTCGGCTCCCTAAGGATAAGGCCAAGCCGCGTCTCAGTATCCATCCCAGACCAGCCCTCACCAGCTAAAAAGAAACTCCATAGCCCCTGCTTTAAACATTCCCAAAACCCGGATAAGCTAATTAACCTTACCTCATCCAATCCACCTCCATTACCTATACCCTTCTCCAGCGGAACACCCTTACACGCAGCTATAAACTGATAAAGAGATAAACAAGCTAAAAATACGAAGAACCCTCTTTAACATTTTTAACTAAAAACCTCTCAAGTTAGGTTAAAATAAGAACAAAACAGAGAGGAAGAACAGCCCCGGTAGCTCAGCGGGAGAGCGCCCGGCTGAAGACCGGGTTGTCGCCGGTTCGAATCCGGCCCGGGGCATCGTAAAATATGCACATATCTTTTAGCTGGGATGTGGTGGGAGGAGGTAGATGGGATGTTTATAGCTTTTCCGGGTTCTTCTGCTTGTATTATATTGTGTTGTGTTTGTTAAGTGCATTACCGTTGTAAGGTATGTATTCTTGGTATAGGTTGGAGCCGTAAATTATAGGCGGTATATTCAGTTATTAAATATACTACTCCAGTTCATCTTACTATTATTGTTCCTTCCATTCCCCGTTCTCTATGCCCCAGCAGGGAGCACCAGAACTTGAACTCACCTATCTTATCAGCTACGAACTCTATTACTACCGACTCTCCCGGTGCTATGTTTGCAGTCCTTATTCCAAATGCATCTAGCACAAAGTTATGTTTACGCCTCCCATCGTTTATGTATAATATTCTTACAGTATCTCCTGCGTTGACTTCTATGACTGCTGGGTCAAATTTAAATTCCGAGCCGCTGATAACAAGCTCCACAACTCTGCCAGTTGGTTTTATTGTAGGGCTTAATGTCTCTTCCTCAGCCTGAGGGGAGATAGAGGATATTAGAGCTACGGTAATTAAAACAACAGATAGCGATATAACCATTAGATGGCGGCTCTTACTTTTCTTTATCTTTTTACGAGCTTTTTTATCTCGTTTGGGCATATTACGGTCTGAGAGGAGCGGGTTTGCAATCAGTGAATATATGCGTTTTCCGAAATTTTAACAAAATAAGGCCGGAAGCTACGCTGCGTAGCTTTATGATATCTTCTATTTACTGAGTGAGTATATTTTTGGTTTATTGCTGTGGGTTTAGTGTTTGTTTCGTCTTCTTTGTTAGGAGTATTGCGTTGACTGTTAGCAGAGATATTGATATTGGTGTTGTTATTGTGGTTAGCGAGGCTGATAGCGCTGTTCCTAGGACTAGCAGGGAGGGGGCCCATCCGCAGCATAGATAAGCTGAGCATGCTAAATTGGCTATTAACGCTCCCGAGCCTCCTCCAGCCCCGCCTACCAGGCATGTTTTTAGTTTTCCAAGCCTATACATCCTCCACATTATTCCGATGTTGAAGCCCACCAGCAGAGCTATAGCAGCTCCTACGGCTATAGATATTATGCGGAAGGCCAGAATAAACCCTTCCCCGATTATCTGCATCATAGGCCCCGTGTATGTCTGTGTCTCAACGCTGGTGAAGATTACGTATATTCTGTTTAGGCCTAGATGCTGGGCGGGTATGTATTGGATTGCACCTGTAAAGATGGAATATACTACTAGATATACGATGCTTGATAGGGTGAATGCGTAGGTGCTTGTGATGTTCCTAAGCATCTCCCTCCACTGCTACTATGGGTTTTTAAGCTTTTTCCGTGATTTATTCAGGGCTTAATGTACGTGTGTAGAACCGTGTTTCTTTGCTATGTTAGTAGTTGGCGTGTAACTTGCTTTCTTCTACACATCTACGGGTTTATTACAGAACTCTATATGCTTAGCCCCCATATGCAAGTATGTTGATGGCTGCGAGCCGGTTTATACGTATGTTTTCACGTAGAGGTTTGGGAGTATGGGTGGAGAATTCTCTTCTTAAGTACGTGTGTTTTTGGACTCGTGTAATCTTAAGGTTAAAGTTTTAGTTATAGGCTTAGTAACCATCTTACGCCTTGTAGGTATTCTTCTTTAGGCATCTCTGGGGTGAGGGCGAATTTTATAACCATGTTCTTATCCGCTGCAAGAACAAAAGCTGTATGGCCTACGTAGTAGTTCCCCTCCTCATCTGGGGTTTCATAGCCTACGTATATCCCGTAAGCCCTCCACACATCTATCATAGCCTTTGGTTCTCCCGTCAACGCTATTATCCTAGGGTCGTAGTTCTCTACGTATCTCTTCATAACCTCTGGAGTGTCTCTTACAGGGTCTGTCGTAACGAGTATAAACGCCACTTTATCAGCATCAGGCCCCAGGTTTTCTAGAACATAAGCGAACTTAGACATTACGATAGGGCAGACGTCGGGGCAGTTTGTATAACCGAAGTAAAGTAGTATAACCTTTCCTTTTACAGAGGATAAGGTGAAGGGTTTTCCGTTCTGGTCAATTAAAGTGAAGTCAATAAGTTTTTTGTTACCTTGAATCTCTATGGCAGGCTCGTAGGTTGGTTTAGGTGAAAACTGAGAAGCCACTATGAATGACGCCAGAATAGCTATAACCACAGCAGCTGGGATTATTACAAGAAGACGAGACCTGAGTATATTATACATGGTTCTCCACTAGATTCCCGCCGGATTAATCGGTATTTCTTAAACATATCCCAAAATTTATAACTTTAAGTTTAGATGCTGTATAACATTTAATATTCTCAAATGGCTTAACTACGTGGAAAGACGTGGAGTCCATTAGACGTTTATTCTGGTGGGTTCTGGTGGGCTCTAAAGGCGGACCTACTAGGATGCAGATTCTAATGCTACTACGTCAAGGTCCTGCGAATGCAAACCAAATAGCTGTAAAGCTGAACCTAAACTACAAAACTGTACAACATCACCTGAAGGTTTTGGAGGAGAACCGCATGATAGTGCCTGAGGGTGAGCGTTATAACGTAACCTACCGCTTATCTCCGGAACTGCTGGATAACATAGACATACTGGATTCAATAATTGAGAGTATCTCATCTAGTAAGGGGGTGGATAAAAACCTTGGGGCCGCTTTGGATAGTTAACATAATCATATCCCTGCTTATTATAGTGTCGCTGCTCTACGTGTTGAAAACCTTCGTCCACACCCGTAGTGTGGTGCGTTCAAGGCTAGTTAATGCGTTGATTATATTTACTGTCGTCTTCATAATCCAGAACCTTTTCGCCGTTTACCTCTATTTCGATTTGGCCGAGAGTTATTCGGCTGATATGGCTTATCAGCTGTTGATTCTGAACCTGCTTGGTTTAACTGGTTTCTCGATTTTTGTTTATGTAGCTAGGCATTAGGGTTGTTTCTTTTCGTAGGTGTAGAATCCCCTGCCTGATTTTCTTCCGTATAGGCCTGCCCTCACCATCTCCCTCAGCAGCGGCGAGGGCCTGTATTTCGGGTCTTGGTAGTCGTTCATCAAAACCTCCAGGACATGTAGCGTAGTGTCTAGGCCTACGTAGTCCAGCAACGTTATGGCTCCCATGGGCCAGTTAAGCCCTAGCTTAACAGCCTTATCCACATCCTCGGGTGTTGCTACTCCTTCGTAAACCAGCTGAACAGCCTCGTTTAAAGCTGGGACTAGTATTCTATTCACTATGAAGCCCGCCACGTCTTTGTTCACCAGCACATACTCCTTACCCATCTCAGTAACAACCTGCTTCGCATATTCTATCGTCTCATCACTTGTTAGCCGTCCTCTTATTATCTCCACCAGCTTCATGAGCTGCGGGGGGTTGAAGAAGTGTAAACCGCAGAAGCGCTGGGGTCTTGATGTGTATGAAGCTAGCTGGGTTATGCTTATCGAGCTTGTGTTGGATGCTAAAACCGTGTCTTTAGGGGCTATGGCGTCTACTTTCTTCCAGACCTGCTTCTTTATCTCAACATCCTCCGGGACAGCTTCTATAACAAGCTCAACGTCTGAGCATGCCTCTTCGTAGCTTAGGGTTGGATGTATCCTGGATAGGGTCTTTTCAGCATCTTCGCCTGCTATTGTCTTCTTCTCCACCAGCTTGTTTAAGCTCCATCTTATCTGCTCCATCCCCCGGTCTAGGAATCGCTGCTCAACGTCAACGAGGTATACTTCATAACCAGCTGTCTGGGCTGCTACCTGGGCTATTCCATGGCCCATCAGGCCTGCTCCCAAGACGGCTATCCTCCTGCTCATGCCATGCTCGAAGAACCAGATTGCTGAATATAACGTTCTCTCAACCTTCTCTGTTCTTCTTTTAAAGCTTAACAGTATTTCGTCAAACGACTAAAAGACCTTTTTTCTTTATATGCCACTTACCCATATTCTTCCACGGGAGCTGAAAATCTTGCCGGGACGTGAGGTCTTCATAATCTCATACTCCAGGACACCGATTGGGAAGTTTCAACGCAGCCTTGCTGAGGTTGAAGCAACTAAACTTGGGGGGATTGCGGTAAAGTCAACAATCGAAAAAGCAAGCATCCCAACCGGTTTAATCGACGAGGTTATAATGGGGAATGTGCTTCAGGCCGGGCTTGGGCAGAACCCTGCTAGGCAGGCAGCGTACCACGCAGGCATACCCGCGCATGTCAACGGCTACACGGTAAATAAGGTATGCGCCTCAGGTATGAAGGCAGTAGCCAACGCGGTGTCCGCAATCAAGGCGGGGGATGCTGAGGTTATAGTCGCAGGCGGCATGGAGAGCATGAGCAGGTCTCCTTTCATACTCCCGGCCAGCGTAAGAACAGGTGTCCGCCTAGCATACAGGGGAGGGCCTACGTTGATAGACTGCCTAACCCACGACGGATTAACCAGCTTTATAGACGGTAAAAGCATGGCTGAGATAGCTGAGGCAATAGCGCGTGCTAGGGGAGTAACCCGGAGGCAGGCGGATGAATTCGCATACCTAAGCCACGTCAAAGCCCACGAAGCAACCGTAAAAGGTTACTTCAAGGACGAGATAACCCCTGTAAACATAAAGATGAACGGGAAGCAGATAACCCTGGAGCATGACGAGGGGATAAGAAGCGACACGACATTAGAGAAGCTCTCTAAACTACCCCCAGCCTTCGAGGGCTTAGAGATAGTAACAGCAGGTAACGCCCCACCCCTATCAGACGGGGCAGCAGCCCTCGTACTAGCCAGCGGAGAGGCTGTAAAACGACATAAACTAGAGCCGGTAGCCAAGATACTAGGCTACGCATGGGCTGCGTTGGATTACGAGAACTTCGTAGAAGCGCCTATACCAGCGACCAAGAAGCTACTGGAGAAACTAGGAATGAACATAACTGACTTCGACCTATTCGAGCATAACGAGGCCTTCGCAGTCTCCAGCATCCTAGTAGCAAGAGGGCTGGAGATACCGCTTGAGAGGCTGAACGTATTCGGAGGAGCCTTAGCATTAGGCCATCCCCTAGGAGCTTCGGGGGCTAGAATAATCATAACACTAATCAACGCTCTGAAAAAATATAACATGAGGAGGGGTTTGGCTACGATATGCCATGGCGGAGGAGGGGCGGTAAGCATAGCGGTAGAGCTGGAGTAGATTATAGATAAATAAACTTGTGGTTATCCTACGCTTCCGCTCATCTCAAGCTCTATCAACCTGTTGAATTCTATTGCGTATTCCATGGGGAGGGTTTTGGTGAAGCTTTCTAAGAATCCTAGGACTACCATGTTTAGGGCTTCCTGCTCCGTTAATCCCCTGCTCATAAGATAGAATATCTGGTCCTCGCTTATCTTACCCACCGTAGCTTCGTGGGTGATGGTTGCGTCGTCTTCGTATATCTCGTTATACGGGTAGGTGTCTGTCCTAGATAGGTCGTCAAGTATCAAGGCGTCGCATCTTACGCTGGACTTCACGTTCTTAGCTCCTTTCGCTACGTGGAGCAAACCCCGGTAGCTGGTTCTACCCCCGTCTTTACAAACGGACTTGGAGGTTATCCTTGACGTGGTGTCAGAAGCCAGGTGTACTGCTTTAGCTCCCGTGTCTTGATGCTGGCCCCTTCCTGCAAAGGCTACTGAGAGGATATCGGCCTTAGCTCCTTTACCTAGAAGATAAACGCTGGGATACTTCATAGTAACCTTACTCCCTATGTTGGCGTCAACCCACTCGACAGTAGCATACTCATATGCATGGGCACGTTTAGTAACCAAGTTATACACGTTGCTACTCCAGTTCTGAAGGGTTGTATACCTTACATACGCCCCCTTCTTGGCCACAATCTCAACGACAGCAGAGTGGAGAGAGTGGGTGGAGTATATCGGGGCGGTACACCCCTCTATGTAATGGACCTTGCTGTAGGGCTCAGCTATTATTAGTGTTCTCTCGAACTGGCCGACGCTGGGTGCGTTTATCCTGAAGTAGGCTTGTAGTGGGTATTCTATCTCAACTCCCTCGGGGACGTAGATGAAGCTGCCGCCGCTGAATACTGCGCTGTTAAGGGCTGCGAACTTATTATCCTCTGGGGGTATTACCTTGCCGAAGTAGGGTTTGAAGATATCCGGGTATTCCCGTAGGGCTGTGTCGGGGTCTACGAAGATAACCCCTTTCTTCTCAAGGTCCTTCTTTAAGTTGTGGTAGACGACCTCTGATTCGTACTGTGCGCCTACTCCTGCTAGGAATTTTCTCTCAGCTTCGGGTATGCCTAGTCTGTCGAAGGTTTGTTTTATGTAATCTGGGACTTCATCCCAGCTTCTGGCCATCTTCCTGTCGCTGGGCTTAACGTAGTAGTGGATGTCGTCGAAGTTAACCTCGCTTAGGTCTGCGCCCCAGAGGGGCATGGGTTTTCTGAGGAAAATCTCGTAAGACTTGAGCCTGAACTTCCTAATCCACTCGTCCTCCCCCTTAAGCTCCGATATCTTCTCGATAACCTCCCTTGATAGGCCTGGTTGGGCTTTGTATTCGTATAGCTCGGGGTCTTTGAAGTCGTATTTGCTGTAGTCGAATTCTATTTTGGGTTGTTCGGTCAATTTACCTCGCCTAGCTATAACACCGTTATAGCCGGCTAATATAGGTTTTGTAAACATAACCCACGGTTGTAACCAAAGCAGCAAGCCGTTTATGGAAACCTACATCAACCACAACCACCTAAGCAGCTCTCCCTCCCTTATACCAAGCCAGGGCAGCGGAGGGGTGGTTTAATGGTTTTTAAAGTCAGTTTCCCTTAGAAAGGGACGTGGTGCGATGTGGATAGGATTTTGATGATCCCAGGCCCGACGGATGTGGATCAGCGGGTTATAGATGCTATGCGGCGTCAGATGATAGACCATAGGAGCGGGGATTTTAGGGTTATGATGCGGGAGCTGGAGGAGAGGAGCAGGAGGATATTCCAGACTGAGAATGACGTCTATCTCCTCACATGCTCCGGTACCGGTGGGGTGGAGTTCGCCGTGGCCAACTTGGTTGATAAGGATGATAGGGTTCTTGTTCCTGTCTTCGGGGTCTTCGGGGAACGGCTGGCTGAGGCATGCGAGTTCTATACAAGGAATGTCGTCAGGGTTGAGATACCCTTAGGAAGGGCCGCCGACCCTGAGGTTTTGAAGAAGGCCCTTGACGAGAACAAGGATGTTAATGTAGTGGCGTTTCCGTACAACGATACATCAACGGGGACTATATGCCATGACCTTGAGGGGATTATGAGGATATGCAGGGAGAGGGGCGTTTATACAATCGTGGATGCCGTCTCTATCCTTGGGGGTCGTGACATACCGGTGGATAGGCTTGGGATAGACGTATGCATTACCGGGAGTCAGAAGTGCCTAGCAGCTCCTCCGGGGGTGGCTTTAGTCTCCTTCTCCGAGAGGGCCTACGAGAAGGCAAGAAGAAAAGAGAAGAGACCCCACTACCTAGACGTAACAAAATACAGACACTTCATGCGTGATAGGTCCGAGACCCCTTTCACCCCCGTCATTACCATCTTCTTCGCACTTAACGAGTCCCTTAGAATAATACTTGAGGAAGTCGGCTTCGGTAAATGGGTTAGACGCCACGAAGCGGGGGCTGAGGCGCTTTACAAGGGTTTGGAGAGGCTGGGGGTAAGCTTCATGACAGAACCTAGATACCGCAGCCCAACGGTGATAGCGTTAAACCCCCAGCAGGGTATAGACGCCGAGGAGATACGGAGAGTAATGCGGGAGAGGTTCAGCATAATGATAGCAGGGGGCCTAGCCAAGTTCAGGGGTAAGATGTTCAGAATAGCCAACATAGGGAACATATCCCAGCAACGCATACTACTGACAATAGAAGCTCTAGGGAAGACGCTGAACATACTAGGAGTAAAAGCAGACGTAGAAGAGGCCGTAAACTCGTGTAAAGAGGTATTCGCAGGGAGATGGCCGGGGTGAGGTGGAGAGGATATGTATTATGAGGAGTTTACTCAAGGCCAGCATTTTAAATCTCGGAGCAGAAGAATAACAGCTACTGATGTGGAGAACTTCACAACGCAGACATGGGCTGTTAACCCTATCTTCCTAGATGATGAACGGGCTAGGGAGAGGGGGCTTCCGTCTAGGGTTGTCCCAGGTGCTTTGACGTTCTCTTACATGATAGGCCTCCTATACCAGCTGGGCATCTTCGACCATATCCTAGCCTTAGCATCTGTAAGTAGCTTAACCTTCAAAGCCCCTGTTATGGTTGGTGATGAGATAGAGGCTGAGGCCTGGGTCTTGGAGACTAGGGAGACTAAAAACCCTGAGCGGGGGATAGTAAAGATAGGCGCTACATGCATAAACAAGACTAGGCAAACCACATGTCTAGAGTGTGAGATGACCTTCGTTATGATAAGGAAGAAGCGGCAGTGAGCCACTCCACGACTGAAGTCGGGAGTTTCACGCCTCTCTGCTCGAACTCCTTAAGGAGCACCGCTCCAGGGTCCGAGCTTCACGGCGTGTTTAGGGCTGGCTCACCTCAGCCCTGACTGGAGCATATAGCTCCAGCCTCGTCAAGAATAAAACCTAGGAGCAGATATATAAATATTATGGCGATTCATCTCATGGTTTAAACCATGAGCTTTCTCGCCGTATTCCTGTAAGTATGTTTGCTCAGGATGATGACTCACCCCCGGTGGAG
>DQVM01000148.1 GCA_015661775.1 Candidatus Caldarchaeum subterraneum
CATCGTCTTTTGACATTCTCCAAAGAGGTTCTAAAACCTCATGAAACTCCCAGAAACGCTCTTCATTAAACAGCTTCACAGCCTCAGCTAAAGTCTCCCCAATAATACCACGTTCCTCACCTCCATCTACATACCTAACCTCCAATACCAAACCAACATTATTCTCCAGAAAATCCAACACCAAACATAAACTAACAAAACTAGAATAAACTAGTAGGTCAAACTCAATATGACGAGAGGCAACCCGTACATCAATCAACCTAACGTCATTTAATCCCGCTATGTTATCTCGTAGTAGATTAACTAACGCCGTCCTGTCGCAGGGTTTATAATTCCCTCCTCTATTATCAACTAATACAATAAACCTGGTCTTTACACCGCTCATCTCCGTGGTTATTCTGTTTTATACGGATGAGATTATTTAAATAATCAATCCGTAACATGATTTCATTATGAAAGTAAAGTCTGTTTATCTGGTTGTGTTTGCAGCCTTCGTAGCGGGTGCTGCTCTGGCTTCTCTAGCGCTGCAGCCTGCGGAGGTTTTAAAGACGGTCAGCGTGACGGTTACGGAGACGAATACCCAGTTTTCCCGCATCACGGTAACGGAATACACAGGCATAACCAAGACCTTAACATCCCTCTCCTACACCACCGTAACGGAGAAGGTAACAACCACGCGGACAGTAACCAGGTTAGTAACTATTACCGAGGAGGCTGGGGAGGGGGTTGAGGTGCTTGATATCTGCTTCTCCCCCGACGGGGATTGCCTAGAAGTGCTTCTCTCCTTCATCCAAAACGCCCGGGAGAGCGTTTACGTGATGATCTACGTCTTCACCCTAGATGATGTTGCGGACGCATTGATAGACGCGGCTGCCAGGGGTGTTGACGTGAAGGTTCTCATAGAGGCTGACAGCGCCTTCATCAGGGGCAGCGAGTACAGTAGATTAGCTGAAAACGGCGTAGAGGTCAGGCTGGATAGAAACAGGTACCTAATGCATAACAAGGTGGCCGTGATAGACGGGAGGATAGTGATAACCGGAAGCATGAACTGGAGCTTCAGAGGCGCCTTCAGGAACAACGAGAATATCATAGTGCTGGAGGACCCCAACATAGCGGCTGAGTTCATAGACGAGTTCAACAAACTATGGAGACTAGCGGGCTAGTTATCCAAAAATACTCCCGTATCCACGTAGGCCACTAGAGGAGAACCTTGAGCAGATTCGGAGAATACCTTGAGATTAGAACATCGAAGGGCTTAAGCTACGTTAGATTCTCCTCCATGGAGAAGATAAACACGGCGGAAGGTATAGTCTTCGACTGTGATGGTGTCCTAATAGATGCTAGACCCTCATATGACGAGGCACTAAAGAACACGGTAAAAGAACTAGTTAGAATATTAATAGGAATAGAGATAAACCCAAACAGCATCCCATCTGAAACAATATACACCATCAGAAACACAGGAGGGTTCAACAACGACTATAACACAGTACATCTACTCACCACCTGGATATGTCTCCACGCACCTGAAGAGAATCTAGAGAAGCTAAAGAAACGAATATCAAACAACTTTGACTTAACAACCCTATTAAACACAAAACCCAATACAGAGATTAAGCTAACAGAATATGAAGTAACTACGTTAATGAAAAAACTGGAGGAAGGTATTAGGAAGTATGAGAATACAGGAGCAGGGTATGAGGAGATTGAGAAAAATCTATTCAGAGAGTTACTAAACAGTTATGAAAAACGTTCAAGGTATCTTAAAGTCTTATTAGACGCTCTACGATATCCCAGCTTCTATGGAGAAGGATTGTTGGTGACGATTTTTGATGAAATGTACTTCGGCTCTGATAATATTCGCGAGGTTAGACGAAGAGGGCCCTTCTTCAACTTCCGCGGTATGATTGAAAATGAAAAACTTATGGTAGACTCGTCTACACTTAGGGAGTTTAAGAGGATGTTTGGGAGAATGGGATTGGCAACAGGCCGCGGCTCTTGGGAGACGTATAAAACGCTTGGTGATTTAATATCATACTTCGATAGAGGTGCATGTGTGTTCATAGCTGATAAGATTAGCCAATTGACGGGTGGTGATTTAGTTATGTATGAGAAGCCCAGTCCCTATGCTTTGCTAGAGAGTGTAAGAAACCTTGGAGTTGACGGAAACACGGTAATATACGTAGGAGACTCAGTGGCTGATCTCCTTATGTGGAAGAAAGCTAGGGAGCAGGTGGGGGATTTGCTGTTCGTAGGTGTATACGGGGGGATTAATGAAACCGATAGGCTGTTTTGCTTCATAGAAGGTGGAGCCGATGTGGTAATACCAGACGTAACAGAGTTAATTAAGCTGGTTAACTTCTTGCGGGGTGATTAAAATAGAGAGACAGCTTGCTTAATTCCGAAGAAGTCTCCTAGGAATTCTCCGAAGAGGAACGTGGCTGCGGCTGTTCCCATTATGAGGGCTGTGCTTTCTATAAATTCTCTGCTGAAGCTCTTGTCGTTTATTACCGCTCCGTAGAATGTAAACGCAGCTGTAAGAAGTATAGCTAGTATTAAAGAACCTGTGAAGGCGTATATCATGTCATGAGTGAGGAAGTACGGAAGTGCAAGAAAAGCTACTGCGCATATGTATGAGGCTCCCGTTGTTATTGCTGAAATCATAGGTGAGCGCTTAACGTCGTGTTTAGCCTGTAGGTATGCTGCTGAAGCCATTGATATAGCTGCTGCGAATCCAACTATAAGCCCCGCCACCCCAGCTATAAGCGTAGAGCTCGTAACACCTAAGAACCCTGCGTGAACCCCGGTTATTTCAACTATAGCGTCTGCAAGACCTAGTACTATAAAGCTCATATACTTTACGACTGTCTCGTCTATCTGACTCATGAAATAGCTCTCGTGTTCTTCCTCTTCCTTGATTATCTCCTCCAATTTTCTTCTTTCTTCGCCTTCAAGTTTGAGTAAGTAGCTCTTATAACCTTTGATAACCTCCGATTCGTGGCGTTCAAGCAGCTTGAGGGTGAACATTAAACCGAAGAGAAAACGTAGCAAGACGATAAACTTTATTACGAGTCTGTTTACGTGGGGTTTATAACCGTCTGCTTTTGAAGACCAGAATGTATAATGCTTATGCTCGGCAGCCGCCAGCTGTTGTAATATCTTCTTTCTTTCATCATTCTTCTCAACCTCCGATAAGGCAGTATAAACTATATAATCCCTATATTCGTCTTCGCAGAATTCCTTAGGGCTTTGCATTTTACATTTATTCCTCTTAAATTTCATTATTTGAATCTTACATGAAGCCGCTAAGAGAGCTTATGGTTTTAACCGTGGGATGAGTTGGGGAGGCGGATGGGTTATCAATAAGCATAAAAATGGTAGATCGCTTGCATGTAGCTTACTTGCCCCATGGATGGGATTAAGGCTTCAAGCCGAAACGGGATTGGGAGATCAGCAAGCAAGGGCTCTTTGGGTATAGTCAAATTTACTAGAGGAGTTGGCATCCAACGTTGCTGGGTTCTGTCTCGATTATAGATACTGCTTTATGGCCGTGTTTTTCTAGGTTTCTAACCACTAGTTTAACCGCCTCATCTATCGGCCTTTCACTTCCCGTCTTCTGGTTTTCTGATTTTCTGAACCAGAGAAGCCTAGAGGGGCCTGCTCCGCTTATCGTCTCTGCTACGTGAAATCTTTCTAGTAATATTTTCTTTTCTTGCATTAATGTCTCTCTGTTTATTCCCTCACCGTATATTCCTGTATCTGCTCTAACAGGCTCTGCGTAAGGGTCGTATGAAACTACTTCCAGAAGCAGGTCTATATCATCCTTAGCTAGTGAATATGCTATTAACGAGCATCTAGCAGCTGCTTCTATATGCTTCTTAACATCTACATTTACAGGTAGTGCTGTACGTGCTGTGGCTGTGGAGGTTTTCTTTATGTCTGGGATAATAACTGCAAATCCTAAGTCTTCCGGCGGATGGATTTTCCTAGCTGTAAGCTTGTTCAGAAGGCTATCCTTTAGGGTTATTACAAATCCTCCAAGTGCTGAGGCTGCTACGTTATCTAAATGCATACCAGGTTCAGCCGATGCTGCGTACTTTATAATTTCTATTTCAGATAGGTTTAGCGATAGAATATGGTTAGCTGCGTAGATGAAGCCTACTGCTTCAGCTCCGCTTATACCAAGGCCCTTCCGGGGAGGGATGTCAACCCAAACTACAAAGTCAAATCCCTTTCTAATACCCTTATCCTCTAGTAGGTTCTTAATAGCCTGAGCGCCGCTATGCTGCTCCGGATTGGTTGAAACTTCTGAAGCGTAAGATCCTTGATTAACTATCCGGATATTCTCATCATCCCGTAGTTCAGCGTAGATAGTTAGAGTAGGCTCTTTAAGGGCTACTGAAAATACATCAAACCCAGGTCCTAGATTGGCTGATGATGCTGGAACTACAACAGTAGCTTTGTTAGTTTTCTCTTTTTTCATTTTCCTAGCCGTTCTATCTCCTTTTTAAGTTCATCTATGAACTGGGAACATTTGTATTTCCCACCTAGGTCTGGTGTGAGTATTTTTCCTTCGTTAAGTATGTTCTCCACTGCTTTAGAGAGTATTTGAGAAGCCTGTTTGAGGTTTTTGTTGTTTTTCTTTTCACCTAGCCATTCCAGCATCATTTTAGCTGCTGTTATCTGTGCTATTGGGTTAGCCGTCTCAGGGTCTAGTGTGGGGGCTGAGCCGTGAACAGGCTCGAATAACCCGTAGTTCTCGCCTATGTTCGCAGAACCTGCTATTCCTATTGTTCCTGCGACGCCTGCAGCCTCGTCGCTCAGAATATCACCAAACAGGTTAGGCGTTAATATTACATCAAAGGTCTGGGGGTTTATTATCATCTGGTAGGCTGCGTTATCAACGTACATATCATCTACTTTAACTTCTTTAAAGCCTTCCGCAATCTCGTATGCGGTCTTTCTGAAAAGCTGGTAAGAGCGTAGAACGTTGGCTTTATGCACTATCGTTACTTTTTTCCTACGTTGCATGGCCATGTTAAATGCAACCCTAGCTATTCTCTCTGTTGCTTTATGGGTTATAACTAGCAGAGCTACGCCATGCTCTTCATCTACATCCTCTATGCTTTTATACAAGTCCTCAGTATTCTCCCTAACTATTACGAAATCAACGTTATCCCACCTGCTCTTTACACCCCTGTAAGTCTTGAAGGGCCTTATGTTGGCGTAGAGGTCGAGTTTCTGCCTTAGAAAAACTATTACATCCCTTGCTGTTTCTCCTACTGGTCCTTTTAGACAGGCATCGGAGCTTAAGATTTTATTTAACGTCTCTTTTGGGAGAGCCTCTCCTGTTTCCTTCTCTACTTTATCGCCTGCTGGTGCATCTAGGAATTCTAGGGTGAATCCATATTCATCGGCTAGGAAGCTGAGCAGCTGTTTGGTTAGCCCTACTATATGCGGCCCTATTCCGTCGCCTTCTATCACGCTAATTCTATATGTCATTCCCTACTCTCCCGAGCCGGGTTTTAGAGTAGAGGTATAAAACGCTATCGCTATTCCCTTTCATCAAGCGGTATGAACTTCAGATCCCGAGGCCCTTCATACCGTGCTCTAGGTCTGAAAAGTCTGTTGTTGGCCTGCTGCTCCGCTATGTGGGCGGTCCATCCAGCTATTCTGCTGGCTGCGAAGATGGGGGTGTAGAGTTCTATAGGTATGCCGAGTAGATGGTATAAAGGCCCTATGTAGAAATCAACGTTTGGGTAAAGGTTTTTCTTAGCCTGCATTATCTCTACAACCCTCTCCACGATTTCATAATAGTTAGAACCTTTAGCATCTGAAAGTTCTTTAAGCATCTCCCTACATTTTTCAGCCCGCGGATCAATCCCCCGCCTATACACCCTATGCCCAAACCCCATAACCCGTTCACGCCTATCCAATATTCTCTGTATGTATTTTTCAGCGTTTTCAGGAGAACTTATCTCTATAATCATCTTAGCAGCCATTTCGTTTGCCCTTCCGTGTAGAGGCCCCTTTAAAGCAGCCAACGCAGATATTACAGCCCCGTACATATCAGTCATGCTGCTCGCAACAACCCTGGCCGCGAAGGTTGAGACAGCCAGCTCATGCTCAATATACATGGTAAAGGATTGCTCGAATATCCTGGCCTCTAGATCGTTTGGCTCCCGGCCTGTTATCATATAGAAGAGGTTTGAGGTGTGCGGTAGGTCGTTCTTTGGTCTAATATATCCTCTTCCATTAGGTATGTTGTATGCTGCTGCAGTTACCGTTGCTAGTTTAGCTATAATCCTCTCGGCCTTTCTAAAGTTAGCTTCCAGAGAGTTATCCTCCAGCTCAGGGTCGTAAGCCGCTAAAGTAGCTACTGCAGCTTTCATCATGAGTAAAGGATGAGAATCCCTCGACATCTTCTCCAAAATCTCTACAACCTCCTTAGGTATATCACGGTATTCTCTAAGTCTAGAGGTGAATTCCATGTATTCCCTCCTATTAGGGAGATGGCCGTATAAAGTCAGGTAAGCAACATCTTCGTACGTCGTTTTAGTAGCCAGTTCGACTAGGTTATATCCCCTTAGAACTATTACATGCCGTTCTAAATCCAGAGTGCATATAGAGGATGTTGCAGCTATTACATTTTCAAGACCGGGGGAGTATTGTTGGCTGCTCACATACAACACCCTTCAAACACTTGACGTTACTCCCATTTTATTGCTGGGAATTAAACTTAAACTGCTTGGAGGAAATAATGCTATCCAGCTCTTCATATAGCTTGTATTCTATAATGTCGTAGAACTCCTGACGAGTTAGTAGTTCGTTAAGCATGTTCTTCTGGGTTCCCTCATCGTGTAGTTTGCGTAGTATCTTCTGGCTTATTTTAGCAGATGCTCTGAATAATGTTACGGGAAATACTACTAGTTTATAGCCCATCTCCTTAAACTGCTCGGCCGTTATGTATGGTGTTTTCCCGAATTCAGTCATGTTAGCCAGTAAAGGCGCATTAACCCTAGAGGCGAATTCCCTAAACTCATCCTCGCTCCTTAACGCTTCAGGAAATATGACATCAGCCCCGGCCTCCAGATAAAGCTTAGCACGCTCAACCGCATCCTCAAAACCGTAAACATCTCTGGAATCAACCCTAGCTATTACTATGAAGTCCTCATCACGTCTAGCATCGCATGCGGCTGTTATTTTCCTAGCCATCTCCTGAGGCTCAACTACGCGTTTCCCAGATAGATGTCCACATTTCTTGGGCATTTCCTGGTCCTCTATCTGCACAGCAGCTGCTCCAGCGTTTTCCAGCTCCTTAACTGTCCGCATAACGTTAAGAACCTCACCGAAGCCCGTATCCGCATCTACTATCAACGGGATATTAACAACAGACGTTATTAACCGGGTGAAGAACGAAAGCTCGTTTAACGTCAATAAACCTAGATCGGGTATTGCAAGGCTTCCCGTTAGGGCTGCGCCGCTTAGGTAAGCGGCCTTAAACCCCTGCCTCTCTACCAACAACGCGGTAAACGGGTTATACACCCCTGGGACTATGTAGCACTCACTACCACGTAGCATATCCCTTAGAATCTTCGTAGGCTTAACGTCCTTATCTTTACGGAATATCAACATGTAAGTTAGGTTGATTTGCTTACTTTTGTAAGTTTATTATCTTGATTATTTATTCTTGAAGGGTATGGCTGGGAGGCTTCTTGCTGAGAAATTCGCTGAGTTTGCAGCTTCTCTCAAATTCTCCCAGATACCTAAAGAGGTGGTTGATGAAGCGAAAAGGAGGGTTTTGGATACTTTGGGTGTTTCGGTGGGTGCTTTTAACGCCCCTCCCTCAGTTATAGCTCGTAAGGTCGCTGCTAGGTTTCCCGCTAGAGATGGGGCATCCGTAATTTTAGAGAAGGTGAAAACAACACCCGACTGGGCTGCGTTTGTGAATGGTGTTATGGCTAGGTACTTGGATTTTAACGACACCTACCTATCTAAAGAAGCTCTTCACCCAAGTGATATAATTCCTGCTCTCGTAGCTGCGTGTGAGATAACGGGGACAGGGGGTAAGAGGCTAGTAGAAGGTATCGTGGCGGGGTATGAGGCTGTATGCCGTTTAGCTGATGCAGCCTCCATAAGGGACAGAGGCTGGGACCATGTAGCGTACATAGCTATAGGCGCCTCCGTAGGCGCTGGGAAGGTAATGGGGCTTGACGAGGAAAAGCTTACCCATGCAATAAACATAGCCACCGTAGCCTCCGCGGCTCTCCGACAGACCAGAGCAGGAGAGCTGAGCATGTGGAAAGGATGCGCAGCGGCCAACGCAGCTAGACACGGTTTATTCGCATCGCTCTTAGCAAGACAAGGAATGACGGGCCCCTCACCGATATTCGAAGGCGAGATGGGATTCTGGAAACAGGTATCGGGAGAGTTCACAATAGAAGAACTGGGAGAAAAAAGGTATAAGATCCTAGAAACCAGCATAAAAAACTGGCCTGTAGAATACCACTCTATGTCAGCTGTTGAGGCGGCTTTAAGGCTTAGGGAGAAAATCAACGGTAAAGTGGATGAAATAGAGTTTATAAAAGTAGAGACCTTCACGGTAAGCCATAAGATAATCGTCAAAGACCCTGAGAAGTGGAATCCTAGGACAAGGGAGACAGCAGATCACAGCCTGCCTTACATAACCGCTAGGGCCCTGCTGGATGGGTTCATCTGGATAGAGAGTTTCAAGAATGACAAGATAATGGCAGAGGACGTTAGGGGGCTTATGCGTAATATGACAATAGAGGTGAACCCGGAGTATGATAACCTATACCCAGAGGCTGTTCCGAACAAGCTGGTAGTTAAGCTTCGGGATGGCCGCCTATATGAGGAGGAGGTTATATACCCGAAGGGCCACTACAGGAATCCGTTAACAGACGAAGAGCTCCACAGTAAATTCATGAAACTCGCCTCAAAACCCTTAGGACGTAAACGGGCTGAGCAAGTGATTAAACTAGTTCAGGAATTGGAAAAAATAAAACAAATAACACGCCTCACACGGCTTTTATCGAAGCGTTGAAGAGCCGTTACATCTTCTAGTAAGGAGAATAACGTTATTTACTAGGTTTTTGTAAGACGATGAAGGGTATCCGGATGGGTAGGACGGTCTTTGAGAAGATTTGGGATGCGCATGTTCTTGCCGAGAGGGAGGATGGACAGTCGCTGATATACATAGACAGGCATCTAACCCACGAGGTAACTTCGCCAGTTGCCTTCGCAGGGCTTAGGGAGAAGGGCCGGCGTGTAAGAAGACCAGACCTGACGTTCGCAGTCATGGACCACAACGTCCCAACAGCTGAAAGAACAAAACCCGTAGACGACGAGTTATCAGCAGCCCAGATGAAAGCCCTAGCTAAAAACGCTCGAGAGTTCGGTATAATGCTCTTCGACTACTACAGCCCCTGGCAGGGGATAGTGCATATAATAGGCCCTGAGCTTGGATTAACTCTTCCCGGAATAACTTTAGTCTGCGGCGATAGCCATACGGCAACCCACGGCGCCTTTGGGGCGTTGGCTCTAGGTATAGGAACCAGCGAGGGGGAGCACGTCTTCGCCACCCAGACGCTGTGGCTGAAGAAACCCAAGCAGATGGAGATTAAACTGATGGGAAGACTACCTGAAAGGGTATCGGCCAAGGATATTATACTCTGGATCATTAGAAACATGGGGACAGGCGGCGCTATAGGGCATGCAGTAGAATATACCGGGGAGGTGGTGGAGAACCTGTCAATAGAGGAGAGGATGACCCTGTGCAACATGGCCATAGAAGGTGGAGCTAGAACAGCGATAACAGCGCCTGATGAGAAGGTCTTCAACTACCTTAAAGACAGGCCCTTCGCACCAAGCGGTGAGGAATGGGATGATGCTCTAAAATACTGGAAAACCCTAAGAACAGATAACAACGCCAAATACGATAAATCAGTAACCTTCGACGTAAGCAAGCTGGAGCCACAGGTAACTTGGGGAACAAACCCAGCCATGACAATAAGCGTATCAGAATCAATCCCCTCGCCTGAGGATTTCGAGGACAAAACAACCAGAACAGCTGTTCAAAGAGCTTTAGAATACATGGGCCTAAAACCCGGAACACCAATCAAAGATGTTAAGGTTGATGTAGTCTTCATAGGCTCATGCACAAACGCCCGGCTGTCGGATCTGATAGATGCTGCTAGGGTTGTTAAAGGAAGAAAAATAGCCCCGGGTGTTAAGGCGTTAGTAGTTCCTGGTTCTCAGCTTACGAAGAGAAGAGCAGAACGTATGGGTTTGCATAGAATATTCATAGACGCTGGTTTTGAGTGGAGAAACGCGGGGTGCAGCATGTGCATAGCCATGGCCCCTGGGGAGAAGGTGGACGCAGGTAAGAGATGCGCCTCAACCTCCAACAGGAACTTCGAGAACCGACAAGGCCCTGGAGCTAGGACCCATCTGGTAAGCCCTATGATGGCTGCCGCAGCAGCTGTGGAGGGTCATTTCGTAGATATAAGGGAGATGGATATAGCTGACTTGGATGAGCTGGAGTTAACTTCGTTGCTATAATATGCTTCGTAAACGAGTTTTAGACGCGGAGCTGGTGAAATACTCTCTCATATATCTAGCAGAGGAAATGGGAGTAGCTCTAAGACGCTCCGCCTACTCTCCCAACATAACCGAGAGAGCCGACCATAGCTGCGTAATCCTAGACGTGAACTCCCGCGTCCTAGCTCAGGCCGAGCATATACCTGTTCACCTAGGCTCCATGCCAGTAGGCCTGCGAGGTATCTTAAATTACTTGGATGAGAACGGGATAGAGCTGAAAGAAGGTGACGTAATACTATCTAACGACCCCTACATAACGGGTACGCATCTAAACGATGTAACGGTGATTCAACCGGTATACTACGAAGGTAGGTTGGTGGTTTATGTTGCTAATAAAGCCCATTACTCGGACGTTGGAGGAGCAAATCCAGCCAGCATAAGCGCAGAAGCCGAGGAGATATACCAAGAAGGGCTACTAATACCGCCGGTCAAAATAGTTAGTAACGGTAAGGTTAACCGCGAGGCTTTATCGCTTCTTCTCTCCAACGTTAGAATGCCCCACGTGGCTTTAGGAGATTTACATGCCCAGCTGGCAGCAAACTTAACAGGCGTTAAAGGGGTTAAGAAACTGATAGATAGACGGGGTTTAAGAAATTTTACAGAAGCCTGCGAGATCTTCCTAGAGCAGACGGCTGAAGATACAGGAGCAGAGTACCGGAGCATGCCAGAGGGCGAGTATTACGGCGAGGATTTCCTTGAATCTGCCTCAGAGCTTCTAGATAACCCAGTCAGGATAGCGGTTAAAGTAACTATAGAGGATGAGCAGGTTAAGCTAGATTTCTCAGCTTCGGATACGCAGGTTAAAGGGCCTGTAAATACTGTCTATGGAGTAACAGTAGCTGCTTCAACATTTGCGGTAAGAACTCTCTTCAGAAAACAGGTATCTATTAATGACGGGTTCTACAGGACGGTAAAAGTATACGCTCCTGAAGGAAGCGTGGTTAACGCCACTAGGCCCTATCCTGTTTCAGCAGGTAACGTGGAGACCTCACAGCGTATAGTAGATGCGATATACAGGGCTTTACACAAAGCCATGCCTGATAGAGTACCAGCAGCCTCTTGCGGATCTATGAACAACATAATGATAGGAGGCCCAGGATGGGCCTTCTACGAGACCATAGGCGGGGGGTATGGAGGCAGAACCGGAAAAGACGGCGTAGACGGCGTTCACGTAAACATGACAAACACGATGAACACACCGATAGAGATGCTTGAGAAATACTACCCAATCCTCTTCACAACATACAAACTTAGGGAAAACAGCATGGGACATGGAGAATACAGGGGAGGCTGCGGAATAGAAAGAGCATTCAAGGCACTAGAAAAAATTACAGCAACAATAGTAGGAGAGAGAACTAAACTAAAACCATGGGGAGTTAATGGAGGAACAGAAGCAAAACCAGCGGAGTATCTAGTTAGAAGAAGCAACAACCAAGTAACAAAACTAAAACCAAAGCATAGAATAACCCTAGCTCCAGGAGACGAGCTTATAATCAGAACAGCTGGAGGAGGTGGATACGGACCTCCGGAAAAAAGACCCACGGAGAAGATACGGAAAGACATAGAAAACGGCCTACTAACACCAGACGAAGCCCTAAAGAACTACCCCAACATAAACCAAGAAGATATACTGTAAAACAAAAGACGCTACATACTACGAAACTCTATATACTGCCTTACAAAGGCCTATCATGAAAGTAGAACAAAAACTCTAGAGCAACGAGGGCCCGTAGCTCAGCATGGACAGAGCGGCGGCCTCCTAAGCCGTAGGGCGTGGGTTCAAGTCCCACCGGGCCCGTGTTAAGATATAGTTTATCTTGAGGCAGTTACCTGTTATCAAGTAGGTGTTGAAACCTTGGCAGAAGCTGGTCAAGAGGAGAAAATACGCTACCAGTGTGTAAGGTGTGGAGGGGTATTTGAGAAGGAGAGGCTTCCTAAGGTGGCTGATACGCGCTGCCCAGTATGCGGTTATAACGTGATGCGTAAAACCAGGTCACATGTGGCTAAGCTGATTAAAACATCTGAGATAGGAAAGGAGCAGATAAGGTTCTTAGGATAAGCCGCTGAAAAAGGTACTATTCTATCATGGGGAAGACTTCCCGTATAATGTAACCCATGAACTCATTCTCAGGCATCTTAGAGAAGGAGGTAACTACACAGTTACGGGTAAGGCCTAGAACCACGTTAGAGTCCCTAACTGTAAATACTATATACCATATCTTACCGTGAGATAGGTATTCTTCATACTTTCCAGTAGCCCGTAGAGAATCTCCATACAATGCTACTTTATCAACACCGACGAAGTCCAGGCTGTCAAAGTAAATAACTTTAGTCGCCTCAGGGTTTCTATCATGATACTCCCTCATGTTCTCCGGAGGTATCCTAGCTTCCACCACTCCTCTATACGTTAGAAATAGGTGATTTGACAAGATAGATGCGACAGAGTTGGCGAAATGCTTCTTCTGCAATACAGTAAGCAATAACTTTTCGCCATATCTGTGTATATAGATTCTAGCAGTTACAGTCTTTAAAATAGGTACGGTATTCCCGCGTTGATTTACGAATATTATCTTATCTCTATTGAAGTTACCCGTTACGTAGTTATCGTCCATATCCAGATTATCCACTGTCATGTGAAGCTCGAATTTCCTTCCCTCTACTTCCTCCTCGTCTACACGTTTAAAATCCTTCAGCTTCTCAGCTATCTCCTCTAGGTTCGTTGGTATCTTTATTTCGAATATTTTAGCAGCCAATACCATTAAACATCTCCACCTTTTCCTATGTTTCCAGATTTTATGCGGTTATTTATCCACTCCTCCGGCGTTATTCTAGGGCTGAAGCCAAGTATCTTTCTGGCTTTCGTTATGTCTGCTACGGAGTATTTTATGTCATATTTTTGGGCTGGGAAATAAGTTACTCGTTCTCTTCTTAGGTTTGCAGCTTTTATAACGGCTTCGGCCAGTTGATTGATTGATAACCCTCTGCCTGAGCCTATGTTAAAGATGCTCCATGGGTTGTTCATTCTTTCGGAGTATCGGGAAGCTAGAATGAGTGTGGAAACTACATCATCAACGTGGATGAAATCTCTAACTTGATTTCCATCTCCCCTTATAATAATCTCCTCGCCAGTTAAAGCATTAGTAATGAACTTATCAACTACCCCGGCATGTTCAATCTCAGGGTCTTTCCTTCCAAATACGTTAAAAATCCTCAGGATAATAGATTTTAATCCATAGTTGGTTGAATAGGTTTTTATCAGTTCTTCAGCCATTAGTTTTGTAAAGCCATAGAAGGAAATCGGGTTGCATTCATGCTCTTCTGTTACTGCTACTGCTGGGATGTCGCCGTAAACGGCTGCTGAGGAGGAGAAAACCAGCGTTACTTTATTGTTGGTAGCCTTAATACACGCTTCTAGGATTTTCAAAGTACCTTCCACATTTACTTTAAATGCTTTTTCCCTATTGTTTTCACATTCATGCACGGAGGTTATAGCTGCTAGGTGATAAACCAGTGTTATGTCATCTCTTTTTATAATATCGGGTAGGTTGGTTGAATTATCTGTTATATCGATTTTTATTACCTTTATATTTTCCGTAGATTTGCGTTTGTTGAGTATGTTGTTTATTTTTCCTTTTTGGAAGTTGTCAAGCACAGTTATCTTTAGGCCTTGATTAGCTAGGGTGTTTACTAGGTGTGAGCCTATGAAACCAGCTCCTCCCGTTACAAGTATGTTCATCTCCATCCCTTTAGAGGTTGTAGATTCTTAGGTAGCTATTGATTACAGTATCCCAGTTGTATTCGTGTAGAATTGTTTTGTAAGCTTCTTCTATTATGTGTCTTCTTGTTTGTTCATCTGTTAGTATTGTCGTTATTGCGTCAGCTATCTGCTCTGGTTTTCTAGGCTGGATTAGTATGCCGTTTTTCATGTGTTGTATTATTTCTGTTGTCCCTCCTACGTTAGTGGCTATAACTGGGGTGCGTAGCGCCATAGCTTCCAGTATTGATGTGCTTATTCCCTCCACTATTGAAGGTATAACCAACATCTCTGCTCCTCTTATATATTTAAGCGTCTCATCATGATTTAGAGCTCCCAGCAGATGCACATTATCCAACCCATCTGCTAAGTATTTTATCCTATCCCTCTCAGGCCCATCACCCACTATAACCAAATCTACGTAAATTCGTTTCTCATACAGTATGCGAATAGCTTTAATAAGATACTCAAGGCCCTTCTCCCTAGACAATCTCCCAACGTAAATTACCTGCGGATTGTTGGACAGTCTTTTTTCGCTTTGAGGCATATCAGAAAGGTCTACTGCGTTGGGTATATGAACGACTTCTAATCCGTATTGTCTATATTTTTCGGCATCTCTTTTAGATACTGTGGTAACTACGTCAGGCCATCTTAAGGCTCTTTTTTCGAACCATGAAGCGATCTTCCCAACCGTGCTACCGTGTATTATTTTTATTTGCTCCGAGTAGAATCCGTGTAGAGTTAGTATTTTCCTGCCTATTGAAAGCCTCATGGGTATTGACGAAGGTAAGTTATGCGCGTGTATTATATCGTATTTTCTAAGGAGCGTTTTAAACGACGCCGATACTGTGAAAGAAGGGTTCATTAACCCCTTCTTTTTTAGGATAATTGTATTGGATGATGAAACAACCTTAACATTATAACCTCTATTTTCTAGCTTTTCCCGGAGTTTACTGACATGCTGGGCTACCCCACCTATACCTACGCTGGTAGGGGATATGAGCAGAATATTAGCTGCCTCACCCTCTGCCATTTGGATTTCTAACCCAACGTTTACCACGAGCCATGATATGAAACTTCCTCTACATGTGATGCAATAGCTTTAAATGTTAATGTACAACATTCCGAAGCTAGGTGGTAACAGCTGGGAAAGGTAAGAACTCGGAAGGTAAAGACGCTTGCTAGGGAGATACTCGAAACATACAAGGATCAAATATCTGTCTCTTTTGAGGATAATAAACGGCTTGTGCGTTCTGTTCTCCAAGGCCGGTTCTCGAAGAGGCTAGCTAATAGAGTGGCGGGTTACTTAACTAGCTTAGCTAAGAGAACGCTGGATACCCAGCAACAGGCTGAGGAAACCAAGATAACTGAAGAACAGCAGAGTAACGTGTCGTAAAACTTAAAGGCTCTCACAAAAGAAACCTACGGAGATGGATAGTATCCTAGTTAAGGGAGGGTATGTTATACCTGTTGACGGGAAACGCCGTATAATCAAGGATGGCTACATCTACGTATCTGGAGGAAAAATAGAAGCATTAGGCAAGATAGACGACAGTAAGGTTAAGGAGTTTGAGCATTCAGCAGATGAGGTTATAGATGCAAGCGACTGCGTAATCACCCCGGGATTTATCGATACGCATGTCCACTTAGCTCAAGCTCTCCTCCGGAGCGCTGTTCCGGATGACATACCGTTAATCACTTGGCTTAGGGACTGGGTTTGGGTTATGCAGGGAGTGTATGACCATGAGGATGGGAGGGTAAGCGCGTCTTTGTGCGTGCTTGAGATGCTAAGGACTGGGACGACCTGCTTCTTGGAGGCTGGTTTCCACAGCAGGTATGGTTTCGATGGAATAGCTGAGGTTGTTAAACAATCCGGAATAAGGGGGATTCTGTCTAAGAAGTTTATGGATTTAACTGGTTATGCTGAGGAAGAGCAGATTATTCCACAGGGTATGATAGAGGATGGCCGTGCTTGTGTTAGGGAGTTTAAGGAGATGCATAGGAGATGGGCAGGCGTTGAAGGAAGGCTGGATGTATGGATAGGTTTGAGAACCCCGGGAGCAGTTTCTGACGAGCTTTTCTTAGAATCCGCCGAACTTGCTCAGGAGTATAATTCCGGTATAACCATGCACCTAGCGGAAGTTAAGGAGGACATAGAATACTTCAAGTCTAGGGGAACTACCCCATCAGGGTTTTTAGAGAAACGTAACCTACTGGGTAGGAAGCGTGTTTACGCCCACTGCGTATGGTTTAACGACGAGGATATACGTATATTCGCCGCCACAGGAACTGGAGTGGCCCACTGCCCCTCATCTAACATGAAGCTGGGCTCAGGCATAGCGCCTGTAAAGGAGATGCTGAGGGCTGGGGTATTAGTAGGCCTTGGATGCGACGGAGGCCCCAGCAACGACGCCTACGACATGATAAGGGAGATGAAGACCGCAGCATTACTCCAAAAGATCAGACACAACGACCCCAGGGGATTCACGGCATGGGATGCGCTGGAGATAGCAACAATAGGAGGAGCAAGAGCCCTAGGACTAGAAAACCAAATAGGTAGCCTAGAAGTAGGAAAGAAAGCCGACATAATCATTATCAACTTCAAAACCCCATCAGTAAAACCTGTAACTAATCCATTGTCGTTAATAATCTACTCAGCTACAGGGCTTGACATTAGAGACGTTATTATAGACGGCCGGGTAATAGTCAGAGACAAGAAGGTTCTCACCTTAGATGAGGATAGAATCTACAAAGAAGCAGAAGAGCGTAAGGAACGTATATTGGAGAAGGCAGGCAAGACACGGGAACATGAAAAACTATTCAATAACATATAAACTATTTTAAAAGAAGAAAAACGAGTAATACGTAATGACGCTGGATTTAGTGATAAAGAACGGTAAGATAGTCTCAGAGTATGGAGTGGTTGAGGGAGATATAGGAATTGAAAATGGTTACATAACTAAGATAGCCCGTTCAATAGATGAAAAATCTGAGCAGAAAATAGATGCGGCGGGTAAGATAGTGATACCCGGGGGTATAGATGGGCATGTGCATTTTCAGATGATGTACTCAGATGGGGTATTTACGGCGGATGATTTTTACACCGGAACAGTAGCTGCCGCCTGCGGAGGAATAACAACTATAATAGACTTCGTAACCCCCGTGCTTAACGAGAGTTTCATAACCGCATACAGGAAGCGACGAGGTGAGGCTGATGGGAAAGTGGTTATAGACTATGGGTTACATATTATCGTTAACGACGCTTCACCAGAGAGACTTAAGGAGGTTAAGACATTAGCTGAGGAGGAGGGGGTTAGCATCGTAAAAGTATTTACAGCATATCGAAAACGGGGGCTTATGCTGGATGACGGCGCCTTACTCCAGGTATTAAGGCTCGCAGCATCAAAAAATATACTAGTTCTAGCCCACTGCGAGAACGAGGATATGATAAACATGTTAGCCTCAAAATACTTATCGGAAGATAGGGTATCGCCTATCTACCACAGCATGAGCAGACCAGACTATGTGGAGGCTGAGGCCGTTCAAAGAATGGCTTTTCTAACCGAGATCACAGGAGCAGCTTTGCTGGTTGTCCACCTCTCCTCAGGGCTTGGTCTAGACAAAATCAAGGATTTTAAATCAAGAGGTGTTAAGGTCTTCGCGGAAACCTGCCCCCATTACCTAGTATTTACTGAAGATGTTTACAGAAGGTCTGATGGTAGGCTTTACATAATGTCGCCGCCTCTGAAACTTGAGCATGACAGACAGCAGCTATGGAAAGGGATAGCAGACGGGAGCATAACAATTCTGGGAAGCGACCACGCATGCTTCAACAGAAGAGCTAAGGAACGGGCCGAAAGGTTTACAGAGATCCCAGGAGGAGTTCAAGGCGTTGAGAACATAATCCCCATTCTCTTCTCAGAGGGTGTTAAGAAGAATATTATAGGGCTTAGGCGTTTTGTCGAGCTTGTATCAACCAACCCAGCTAAACTATACGGCCTATACCCTAAGAAGGGTATTATAGCCGTGAACTCACAGGCTGACTTAGCTGTAATAGACCCTAACCTAAGAATCAAACTGGGGAGGGAGACGCTGCACAGCAACCTAGACCACTCCATATACGAAGGGATAGAAGTAACCGGTTACCCTATTCACGTAATCCACAGGGGAGAGGTAATAGTTGAAAACCGTATATTCGTAGGAAAAGAAGGGAGAGGAACGTATATAAAACGCAGGAAACCTCTAATAATCGCAGAGGCTACATAGTTTTTACCGCAATGAGAGAAATACCTGATTTTGATATATACATACCATCAAGCTTATCAGATGCCCTGGATTATCTCTCAAATGAAGGAAAAGAAGCCTTTGTTATCGCTGGATGTACCGATTTTATCCCTATGGTTAAACGGGGGAGAATAAGGCCCATAAAGGTTTTGGATATCTCACATCTTAGGGAGCTTAGGTACATAACATTAGACTCAGGCTTTATCAAAATAGGAGCATTAACAACAATATCTGACTTAGTTAACTCTCCTGTTTTTGACAATCGATACGGCGGGATTAAGTCCTTAGAGCGTTACTTTGGAGTTATAACGACCAGAAACATGGCAACGGTAGGGGGTAATTTAGCATCAGGAGGTGAGCGGGACCTTATTCAAATATTCCTAGCGCTAGATGCTCAAGTTAAAATAAGAAGCCTACAAAATGAACGGGTCACATCACCTACAGAGGCTAAGCCAAACCTAGGTGAACTTATTACGGAAATAACCTTCAAAGATATAGGGGCTGATTCATGTATGGAGTTTAGTAAGTTCGAAAAGCGGGCAGCAAACGGCATAAGCGTATGCACAGCTGCAGTAACATTAAAGATATCTGATAACCTAGTTGAGGATGTCAAGATCGTGGTTAACCGTGTTAAGGGGAGAGAACCCGGAAGGCTCTACAGGGTTGAAGAAAGTATCATAGGCAAGAGGATAGAAGACGCTATAAATGATGTGGATATTATGGTGAAGAGCGAGGTAGACCCAGCAGGCGACTTCAGAGGTTCGAAGAAGTTTAGAAAAGAAATAACCAAGGTTCTCGTCAAAAGAACGTTGATTAAATGCATACGCACAATAACTGGAGGCGTTGATAGAGTATGAAGTTCTTAAATCTCCGCCTCAAGATAAACGGTGAGGAAAAAATAATTAGGGTTGGAAGCAGGGAGAGGCTTTTGGACTTGCTTAGAAGACTAGGTTATAAGAGTGTTAAAGAAGGATGCAGCACAGGAGATTGTGGTTCATGCAACGTGCTGGTGGACGGTGTATTGGTTAACTCTTGCCTGATGCTTGCTATACAGGCTAGGAACAGGGAGATAACCACAGTTGAAGGATTTGTTACTGGAAGAAAGCTACATCCTCTACAGGAATCCTTTCTAGAGTTTGCAGCCTCTCAATGTGGATATTGTATTCCGGGGATCTTGGTTACCGCTGAGTATCTCTTGAGTGTTAATCCTAATCCGTCTGAGGAGGAAATAAGGAGGATTCTGGTGGGTAATATCTGTAGGTGCGGAGGGTATACTAAGATTGTTGAAGCTATAAGAACAGCTAGTCTGCTTAGTAGAGAGCGGAGGTAGGTTATATTCTATTTACGGCCTTCAGGAGGCGTTCGGCTGTTATTGGTAGTTCCTTGACTCTGACTCCTGTAGCATCTTCTACGGCGTTGGCTATAGCTGGTGCAGGGCCGCATATTGGTGGTTCTCCTATTGTTCTAACCCCTAGTGGGGTTATTGGGCTTGGATTCTCCACGAGGATTATCTCAACTTTAGGTAGGTCTGCGCTTGTAGGAACTAGGTAATCTGCTAGATTTAGGTTAAGTATTTTCCCCGTCTTGCCTCTGATAAGCTCCTCCAGTAGCGTGAATCCAATCCCCTGCGTTATAGCCCCCTCAACCTGGGCTTCGGCAAACGCTCTGTTTATAACACGTCCTACGTCAAAGGAGGCAATTACCCTCCTAACCTTTACCGTACCCAGTTCTTTATCCACCTCAACCTCAACACCGACAGCCCCGTATGTGTATTGTAAGTAGGGCGTCCCGCTCCCCTTCTCTGGGTCGAAATCACACGTAGGTAGTTGGAATTCAGCATATTCACTAACTTCCTCCCGTAGCTCTTCAGATACAAACCTCAGCAGCTCCTCCCCTGAGGTTATGCTGTAACCTTTCTCAAATGCCATGTTGCGTATTTTTCTAAAGAGTTGCTCGGCGGCTTTCTTAACCGCATTACCCCCCATCAAGGTTGAGCGGGATGCAAACGTCCCCCCAGAGTCGGGTGCTCTACGGGTCTCAAGCCTCTCAATAACGACTTTTGAGGGCGGAATATTCAGTATGCCGCTCACTATCTTGGCCAATCCAAGTGATGCACCCGTTCCGTAGTCTGTTAATCCTATCCTAACCCTTACTACGCCATCCGGTGTTATAGATATTACAGCACTTGCCTTATCTTCTCCTTCGGGCCCTAGGCTGTTGCCGTGATAAACTAATGCAACACCATACCCTATGCTACGGCCGTTTATGTCCTCTCCTCCCCTGTTACTGCTATTCAATAGATGCACAACGTTTGTCAAGCATTCTCTTAGGCTAACTTTATCTTTAAGTACTTGGCCTGTAGCTGTTACAGACCCATCCCGTAGCATGTTCTTTAACCTAACCTCAACGGGGGACATGCCTATTTTCCTGGCAAACTGGTCTATCTGCGACTCAGCTGCGAAATGAACCTGAGGATTTCCGAAACCCCTTAAAGAACCAGCCATGACGTTGTTGGTATAAACTAGATAGCCGTCTATCTTGATGTTGGGAATCTCGTAGGGGCCTGCTGCGTGGACTATTCCCCGCATGAGAACGAAGGGCCCGACTGAAGCATACGCCCCCGTATCAAAGTAAACCTCAACCTCAGCAGCTAACAGTTTCCCCTCATATGTCCCTCCCAGTTTATGTTTTATCAACGACGCGTGCCGGTGGGAGTGAACCAGCATAGATTCATCCCTTGAATAGATGTATACCGCTGGCTTGTTTGTACGCAGTGCGGCAAGCCCCGTCATAGCGCATACATCCCAGGGGGCTTCATCCGATTTCCCTCCGAATGTACCGCCTATAGGGGCTGCTATTATGTTGAGCTTATCTTCAGGTATGTTCAGTATCCTAGCTACGCCTCTCCTAACGTAGAACGGGTTCTGAACAGTTCCAACTATTGTTAATCCTCCATCTTCATCAGGTATGGCGTAGGCTGCTTCGGTTTCAAGAGCTGCTGGGTCTTGTGTCTGGGTTCTATACGTATCTTCAACTATAACATCGCATTCTTCAAATCCTTTAGCGACATTCCCCTTTCTAACCTTGTAATGTCTTACAATATTCCGCTCTACTTCTTCATGAACCTTAGGAGAGGCGTCGGATATAGCTTCTTCAATAGTCATTACCGGTTTTAGAGGCTCGTATTCAACTTCCACGAGTTCAATAGCCTCGTCAACAGCCACAGGGTCGTCTCCCACAACGAGAGCTAGAGCATCAGCTAAACTTCTTACCTTATCACGGACTAAAAGAGGCCTATCTGGGATTAAAGTGGCGGATACGTTAACCCCCGGTACATCGGCATGGGTTATAACATCAATAACCCCCTTTACCTTCAGAGCCTTAGACACGTCAAGACGCCTAACCAAAGCATGAGGATATGATGAGCGTACAGCCTTTACGTAGAGAACCTCATCAGGTATAGTATCTGCAGTATATATACCACATCCCAACACAGCGTCCAGAGGTTCTGCCCTTCTCGCCAAAAATAACGCACCAACAGTAAATATGTAATCATCTTCTAATAGAAATATTTAAACAAGCCGTGGCTAGATAAAAGTTGGATGATGTGACTGACCTGTACTGAGAGCCTTTAGGCTCTGTGAAGAGCATACACCTCTCTGAGTTTTAAGGCGGTGGCCTAACGCCTAGTATAACAGTTACTTCAACTTGTCTCCCGTCCCGTATTATGGTTAACGTTACTTCATCGCCGGGGCTGGTGTTCTTCTCCAGATACGTCAGTAAAGTTTCTATAGAATCTACTAGATAACCGTTTATAGCTACTACGATATCTCCACCTATCCTAACAATATTACCGTCTATATTTACCTCTTCTTTTCCTCCTCTGATTCCTGCTTTGGCTGCTGGGCCGTTTGGCACCACCTCCTCAATCAAGAAGCCGCGTTTTAGCTTTAACCCCATCGCCTTGGCTATCTCAGCGTCTATGTTTCTCCCAGCAACGCCAAGCCAGCTATGCTCGTATTTCCCTTCAGTTATCAGCTTAGGGACTATTCTCTTAACTATCGAAGAGGGAATGGCGTATCCAACCCCTATAAAGCCGCGTATAGGCGATTCTATAGCTGTAGTTACCCCAACAACCTCGCCTCTCATATTAAGTAAAGGTCCTCCAGAGTTTCCTGGGTTTATTGCAGCGTCTATCTGTATAACCCCCGGTATTGAGAATCCACGGGTTGTAGGTAGGAGCCTGTTTTTCTGGCTAACTATGCCGCTGGTTACGGTACCCGCTAGGCCGAAAGGATTACCTATAGCTATTATCCGCTCACCTATGCGTAGCTTATCAGAATCACCCAACTTAAGGGGTTTGAATTGAATTTCACTATCATCTGCCACCACCTTTAAAACGGCTAAATCACTATAAGGATCGCTTCCAACAAGCTCAGCATCGAACACCGACCCATCCAAAAAAGACACTTTAAACTTCACCCCGTTCTCTACTACATGATAGTTTGTTATAACATGGCCTTCCTCGTCGTAGATGAATCCAGAGCCTGTGGATTCGCCGAACCTGTTGATAACCCTCACCAGTACAACCGATTCCTTAGCTTCTTCAAATACACGTGATATAACGTTAGCATCAGGCTCGCCATCTACCTCAGTTAGAATTACAGTCGTAGTAGTTGTTACAGTATATCCACCCAACTGATTATCTATCCTATTGTTTACTTCCTCAATAGCAGTTTGTAATCTATTAAGCTCCTCAGCAACGTTGACAAATTGCTGTGACGTTATCATGATACCCCATAATGCCGTGATTGAAAGAAGCAACGCAAAGATAGTAGCTCCAACAGTTAATCTTGACATTCTAATCTACCTCATATCGTGGATTCTATTATTAAGTATTTTTCAAAAACAGAAAGGCTAACCTGAGGTAATGTTAATTAGATAAGATACTATGGCTAGTCGGAGAGAGATGCTTCATACCCTGTTAGAGGCATTAGTAGTAGTTTCGCTTCTCTCAGGTTTAGCTTACTTTGGTAGGTTCTTGGATCTTTCAGGTTCGATGGCCGCTTTCGTGGTTGGTTTCATAATTTATTGGCTTGGTGGTTATCTTCACTTCATTATTCTGCTTATCTTTTTCATCGTCTCTAGTCTTTTCACGAAGTACCGTTACAGAGATAAGTATCACGATAAGGCGGATAGTCTTAGGAGTTGGAGAAACGTTGTTGGAAATGGTGCTGTTGCTGCTGCTGTTTTAATTCTAACTCATTTAACTGCAGTATGTGGGGGGTTGGATTTAGTTATTTATGTAGGGGCTATATCTGCTGCCTTCGCCGATACGATGGCTACTGAGGTAGGTATGCTTAGTAGAGGCAGGCCAAAGTCTATAATCTCCTTTAAAGATGTTGAGAAGGGCCAGTCGGGGGGTGTTTCTCTTCTGGGTTACTCTGGTGTTTTGTTATCAGCGTTTATTCTATGGACTGGGATAATGCTTTTCTCCCTTCTTTATAACCCGCTTCAGATAAATACAGGTTATATAGGATTGCTGGTTATAATTCTATTATCAGCCTTGGCGGGCTCTACGTCAGACAGTATTATAGGTGCGCTTATGCAGGCGCAGTATAGGTGTAAGAAATGCGGAAACATAGTAGAGGTTAGAACCCACTGCAGCATCCCGACAACTAGAATACGAGGATACTCCTTCGTAAATAACGATGTAGTTAATCTGCTGGCCACGTTATCAGGTGCTATAACCAGTTATGTAATCTTCAAACTATGGTGAGGGGCTATTATGAGAGTAACTAGAAGGGTTTTCGTGAGTTATGGGCTGACCGCCTTAGGTATTATAGCGGTAGCGTATATATTCTCTAAGCAAGATGAAGGAGAGCCGGAGTCACCACGTATAGTTTTTGAAGATATTGCTACGAGATTAACTGTTCCTTGGTCTTTAAGCTTTTTCTCAGACGACGAGGCTCTCATAACTGAGCGCGGGGGTGTTGTTAAGTATGTTGATTTTAAGTCTAATAGTGTTGAGACTGTTCACGAGTTTAAGGTTGCGGCGGTTGGAGAAGGGGGTTTACTGGGGGTAGCTACTAGAAAAGCAGGAAGACGTATCGAAGCCTATTTTTACTACACCTACAGGCTTGGAGCGAATTTACGCAACCGTGTTGTTAAGACTATTTTTGACGGCGGTTTATCCGATGAGATGGTTATCGTTGATGGTATAGAGGGTGCTAGAATACATGACGGTGGAAGAATCCGCTTCGGCCCTGATGGGATGCTGTATATAACAACAGGAGACGCTGCAAAACGGGCATTATCACAAGACATAAACAGTCTTGCGGGAAAGATACTAAGAGCAAAACCCGACGGTGGAGTTCCTGAGGATAATCCATTCCCAAACTCGCTGATATATAGCTTAGGTAATAGAAACCCTCAGGGGATAGACTGGCATCCCGTAACTGGTTTGCTTTACTCGACTGAACATGGCCCCTCAGGCGAGAACGGCTGG
>DQVM01000087.1 GCA_015661775.1 Candidatus Caldarchaeum subterraneum
CCTCCAACTGCGACAGCCACCGCTATTAACGGCGGATTGGGTGAAGGTATAAACTCCCTCCCACCCTCCCCCGCTGGGGTAGGTAAGACAAGACCAGCAAACTCCCTCAGAAAGATGCTGTTAAAAAAATCGATAAGAAACATAAGGGATAAAGACCCAAAGCCAGCTGCTATACCAATAAGTATAGATAAGGGAACCCACCTACGGAGGTAACCACGAGGAGAGAATATCTCCCGTAGAAACTCAAAA
This sequence comes from Candidatus Caldarchaeum subterraneum, assembly GCA_015661775.1. Classification (GTDB taxonomy): domain Archaea; phylum Thermoproteota; class Nitrososphaeria_A; order Caldarchaeales; family Caldarchaeaceae; genus SZUA-1515. Next base: position 250 of record DQVM01000087.1, read on the forward strand.
AGCTCCACCATGATTACAGCTTAACCGCCTCACAAAGCGTATTTAAACCATAAATTATAGAAAAGAAAAACCTAAACCAAGCCCCGGTAGCTCAGCGGTAGAGCGCCAGCCTTGTAAGCTGGTGGCCGCGAGCTGGCATGCTAAAAAGCCAGCCGGTAAGGTTCAAATCCCGCCCGGGGCTTCAAAATCACATCTATTCTCATTTTCTTTACTCTGCTTATAAGCTGTATGGCGGTGGGAGGTGTGTTGATGCGGTTACTGGGGTTCTATTGTTGATGGTGGTTTGTGGGTTATTGCGTATGTTACCCATGTTGCTTCTTCTACTTCGTTGGTTATTCGGTTTGCTATTTTCTCCAGTAGTTCGTTGGGTAGTTTGACCCAGTTAGCCGTCATGCCGTCCTCCGACTCTACTACCCTGATAGTTACTATGTATCCGTAGCTTCTTTCGTCTCCTTTCACCCCCGTTGCCTTATCATCTCCCACCACTGCGAAGGCTTGCCATACTTTATCATATAACCCGGCTTTCTTAAGCTCCTCCTCTACTATGTGGCTGGCTTCCCTGCATATCCTGAGCTTCTTCCCGGTTACCTCCCCTATTACCCTAGCAGCCAATCCGGGGCCTGGGAAGGGGTGTCTGCGGGTTATCTCCGGCGGTATCCCCAGCTTCTCCGCCAGTAGCCTTACTTCATCCTTATACAGCTGCCGTAGGGGTTCTATTAGCTTAAACCTAATCCCCTTAGGCATCCCCCCAACGTTATGGTGGGTCTTTATCCTAGCTGCACCGGCCCTTGACTCGCCGCTCTCTATCACATCAGGGTAGAGCGTCCCCTGGACGAGCAGTTCAAAAGGCCCATACCTACTATTAACCTCCTCGAATATCTCCGCAAACTCCCTGCCTATTACCTTACGCTTCTCCTCAGGGTCTTTAACCCCCTTCAGCTTGTTTAGAAACCTCTCAGCTGCGTCTATGTATATTAGGTTGGGGAGCTTCAGTTCTTCCCTGTATATCCTTAGAACCTCCTCGGCTTCGTTTTTACGTAGAAGCCCGTGGTTTACGAATACGCATGTCAGGTTATCCCCTATAGCTTTCTTCGTCAAGACAGCCGCCACCGTAGAGTCTACGCCTCCGCTGACTGCGCATAGGGCTTTTCTACTCCCCGCCTCCCTCCTTATCTCCTCCACCGCCTGCTCGGCGTAGTTATCCATGCTCCAGCTGGGCTGTGCCTTGCATATGTTGAAGATGAAGTTGGCTAGTATCTTCTTGCCGTTCTCTGTATGAGAGACCTCGGGGTGGAACTGAACCCCGTACACCATGCCGTCGCTGCTCTGTATAGCTGCGTTGCTGGAGTTGCTGGACTCGGCTACACGTTCAAAGCCTTCAGGCAGCTTCGTAACTACATCTGAGTGGCTCATCCACACGTTGAACTCGCTGGGTAGTCCTTGGAAGAGCGGAGTGTTGTTAAGAAGCCTTATGCTTGCCCTCCCGTATTCCCGTTTCTCAGCCTTCTTAACCTCCCCGCCCAGCTGGTGGGCTATCAGCTGAAGGCCGTAGCATATCCCGAGGACTGGTTTTCCCTTTAAGGCCTTAAAATCCACCTTGGGGCTGTTCTCAGAGTATACGCTGGCCGGGCCTCCTGAGAGGATTACTCCCCTCACCCTTTCGCTGTCCTCTGACATGAGCTTCCCAGCTTCTCGGTATGGAATAAGCTCCGCCCGCACCCCAAGCTCTCTCACCCTCCTGCATATCAGGTGGGAGTACTGGCCGCCGAAGTCTATTACCGCTACAACGTCGTGGCCTTTCATCTCGCAGATACCCCTAGGCGTTTAAGCGCCTCTCCCCCCTCCACGGAGCATCTCCCGTCCTGCTCCACCGCCGATATTATGAAGAGGGGGTGATACCTCTCGGGTTTTATTCTTGAGGGGAGTGGGTGTTTGGCGAACTTGAAGTCGAAGACCGTGAAGCAGGCCTCAACCTGTAACCCGCAGCTCTGCAGCAGCTCTATAGCTAGGTCTATTGTTCTTGATGTTCTTCTAATGTCATCCACCAGTATTATCCTTTTGAACCTGCTGACCGCATCCCTGTCTAGGAAGAACCTCACCTCCCGCCCCTCCGTCTGGGAATGAGACGTAACACTAGCTACGCTTGTGAAGATTATCTTCTCAAACTTGTGGATTGAGAAGTAGGGTATCCCAAGCGCCATAGAAGCTGCAACACCATACTTGGCTCCTGAGGTTTCTATCGAGGAGACTGCGTCGGGGCTGTAGTTCCTCTCCCTACATACCTCAGCTATTACATAAGCTATGGATTGAAGTATCTTGGGTTCTGTAACTAGGTTAAGCCACTCAATCCTGACCAGCCTCCTGCCTCCCCGTTCTATAACCCTTACACCATTCCCCCTCTCAAGGTTATGATAAGCCTCCCTAAGCCACTCCACAGCAGGGGTTAAACCCATATTGACTGGTTAGCCATGTTTCTTTTTAAAGATAATCCCCGTGAAGCCGCCTGTTTGGCCACTGAGAGGCGGAGGGGAAGATATTAAGTGTAGCCTCCTTCAAGTAGTGGCTAGGTTATGAAAACTGCGTCGGCCGCTGTCTTGATACCGACTTACAACGAGGCGGGCAACATACGTGAGCTGCTGGATGAGGTTCTCCACCTATTCGACGAAGAGGGTGTTGAGGGTTTTATCATGATTATCGATGATGGAAGCCCTGACGGGACGGCTGGTATCGTGGCTGAGTATGCGGCTAGGGATGGGAGGGTTAGGCTGCTTAACCGGGGGCGTAAGATGGGGATAGGCTCCGCTTACAGGGATGGCTTCAGGCTTCTGCTGGGCGGAGAAACGGGGGTGGAGGTTGCAGTTACGATGGACGCCGACAGGTCGCATGGGCCTGAGATAATGCTGGAGCTTCTCAGAAAGATAAGCGAAGGCTACGACGTCGTTATAGCCTCTAGATATGTGCGTGGCGGTAGGTGGTCAGCGGGTTTTGTGAGGAAGATAATAAGCAGAGGGGCAAATATACTAGCTAGGCTGGCGACGGGGCTTGGGGTTAGGGACCTAACCTCAGGGTATAGGGCGTATAGGGTTGAGCATCTAAAGAACCTAGACCTAGAGAGGCTGGAGAGGGGTTATGTATTTCAGGTTCAGGTCTTATACGAGCTGAGTAGATACGGCGTCAAGGTGGCTGAGATACCGCTAGTCTTCCGCTCAAGGGCAGCGGGGGCATCTAAGCTAACACCGGGGGAGATGGCTAGTTTCTTTAAATGGTGTGTAAAGACGCTATTAAGGCGTTTGATATGAAACGGGAAGCTAGGCTCTCCGAGATTGGGGAGGGCCTTCTCCTAAAACATATACTAGACACCCTAGGTGATTCCGGGGATCTTCTACTCCCTAAGGGTGACGACGCAGCTGCTCTGGAGTTCGGAGGCAGGCTGGTCATGGCTGTAGATATGTTCGTTGAGAAGACGGATAAGCCAGCCTCTATGGGCTGGAGGTATGCAGGCTACAAGGCTGTGGCAGCTGTGTTAAGCGACATAGCAGCTAAGGGGGCTGAGCCTAGGTATCTGCTGACCAGCTTAGGGCTTAGGGGGGATATGCTCTTCGGGGAGTTTGAGGAGCTGTGGAGCGGGATACTGGAGTGCTCTAGGGATTATGGAGTCAGGGTGCTTGGGGGGGACTTAAGCGAGACAGGGGAGGTTGTGGTTGACGTAACGTGCATAGGGGTTGGAGGTAACCTCATCCCCAGGGGAGGGGCTAGGGTGGGTGAATTAGTCGCGGTAACAGGGGCTTTCGGCGATACAGGAGCTGCTTTACACGCGTTGCTGAACAACATAGAGGCAGAAGAGGATATTCTCATGAGATTCCTAAAACCTAGAACCCGGCTGCGGGAGGGGAGGGCGTTGGCTGAAACCGGTTTGGTCTCCGCGTGTATAGACTCAAGCGACGGGCTTGCGGCTTCGCTGTATCATATAGCGGAGGCCAGCAACGTGGCTATTGTAGTGCATAAACTGCCTGTAAGCGGGAAGGCGGGGGAATACGCGGAGGAGCATAACCTAGATTTGAAGGAGCTGGTTCTATATTCTGGGGAGGAGTATGAGCTGGTTTTCACATTCAGCAGGGATGGGGTTGATAGGGTTAGGGAGGCTCTGGAGAAGGTGGGGTGCGGGTTGTATGTTATAGGTGAGGTGGCTGAGGGCCGGGGGGTTTATCTGGTGGATGAAGAGGGAGGGGTTGAAGACATCAGGTTCAAGGGGTTTGAACACTTCCGTGCTTGAGGAAGAGAACGTAGTAGAGGAGAGACGCTATCGTCTTGGCGTCCTTTATCTCCCCCCTTCTTATCATCTCCAGGGCATCGCCCAACCTCACCCTAAGCACCTCTATACTCTCGTCAAAATCCAAGCCCTGCCTACCCCTCCTCAGGTCCTCAGCCACGAATACTATAATCCTCTCGCTACTATACCCTGGGGCTAGGTAGAAGTCGGCTAGATGCTCCAGCCTCCCCGCCACGTACCCCGTCTCCTCCTCCAGCTCACGCCCGGCGCATCTAACAGGCTCCTCCCCCTCCTCCAGCGTCCCCGCAGGAACCTCAATCAACTCCTCGTCAACAGCGTATCTATACTGCCTAACCAACAACACCTCCCCGTCGTCCAGCAGGGGTATGACTGCCACAGCCCCCCTATGAACCACAACATCGCGGAAGTATTCTCTACTGCCGTCCGTTACCCTATCCCGCCTTACGTTGAACACCCTGCCACGTGCTATAACCTCGGAGGATAGCACGGTAGGTTTCCTCAAACCCTACACCCTGATGTTGAGTATCTTCTCAGCGTTACGCCATAGTATGTTCTCCCTTGATTCGTCGCGTAGCTTTAGTTTGCTGAACTCCTCCAGCCACCTCTTTGGGCTTAGCATCGGGTAGTCTGTTCCGAAGAGCATCTTCTCCCTGAGCAGGGTGTCGGCGTACTTGATTACAATCTCGGGTATATGCTTTGGAGCCCATCCTGAGAGGTCTATGTAGACGTTGGCTTTATGCATAGCTACTGCGAGGGCTTCTTCATACCACGGCCAGCCGAAGTGGGCCATGATTATCTTAAGGCGTGGGAAGCTGGCCGCTACTTTATCCACGTATATGGGCCTGCCGTAGTCTAGGAGTATGCCGTATCCACCCTCCATACCCGCTCCCACGCCTGTTGTCCCTGTGTGGAAGAGTATAGGTATCCCCAGCTCCTCAGCAGTTTCATATACCCTGAATGCCCTATCGTCGCTTGGTCTGAAGCACTGGAGCTGGGGATGGAGCTTCAGCCCCTTCAGCTCTAGGTCTTTTACTGCCCTCTCCAGCTCCTCCGAAGCCTGCTTCGGCGAGAGGGGGTCTACTGTTGCGAATGCTATAAACCTGTCGGGGGCTTTGCGTTGGATCTCTGAGAAGAGCTCGTTGGTGTCGCCGGGTTTTCCGGAGACCTTGCTAGCTTCTATCGGCAGGAGGACTATCTTACTAACCCCAGCTTCGCTGAACTCTTTAAGAACCTCATCAACATCCCTAAACCTAGCTTCAGTCCTGAAGTACTTCTTTAGATGCTCTATGAAGGGCTGGAAAGTTCCGTAGAACCCCTCGCCGGGGAAGTGGGCGTGTATATCAACCGCCTTAGCCGCCATGAACCTCAAAGCCCTAGAGGGTAGCTTTAAAGATTAGACTATAACAGCAGGTGATAGGGTAGCTGCTGGGATGCCGTCTGTTGACGAGTGGCTCAGCCACACGTTGAGAAGCATAAACGACGCCCTGCCCAAGAGGGTTGAGAAGCTAACCAGGCTCTTGGAGATGGAGAAGCCGTACGTAGAGACGGTAGGCGGTGGTAGGCACTACTTCAGCAAAGAGGAGCTGCAGCGGATAAACCATCAACTCCCTAAGGAGGTGGCCCAAACCCTCTACCTGCCCATAGTCTTCACGAAGCACCATGAGATGGATGAGTCGGTCTACTTAATAAGGGCGAGGGGAAGCGAGGCTGAGGCGTTCAGGATACTAATGCAAATACCTGAGCTCCCCAAAACAAAAAACCAACACTACACATACAAACCGCTTGTAGCGGAGTTCCTAAACAGATACCCAACACTAGCAGTAATAGGATACATATAACAAGGAAAGGGTTCATAACATCAACGTAGAGGCTACCGCAGAAACCATCCCCCATAAGCGGTTAGACACAGCTCCAGCCAACCCGGTGGAGCAGGCTCTTTACGGAGAGAATCTTCAACGCTTATATACATCCTTACACCCCTCTAGCCGAGGGATTTACATGGGTGCAGGTGGTTATCTTTGGTAAGGCTCTACAAAGCCTAGCACCACCCCTACGTAAACCACGCATATATAGAATAGACCACACAGAGAACCCATACAAGCTCTACCTAAGAATAGCGTCGGGGGAGGAGTATTCATTCCTACTGGAGTCGATCAGCGGCCCTAGGAAGCTGAGGGAATTCAGCTTCATAGGGTTTGACCCCTACTTGGTTCTAAGGCTTCGTGGCGGCGTCCTTTCCGTAGAGGATAGGATAGGCGGCGGCTCTCTTGAGGTTGAAGTAAAAGACCCAGCAGAGCCTCTTAGGCGGCTTGTCTTATCAAACCCAGTTAAGGCGGGTTTCAGGTTCATAGGAGGGGCTGTAGGCTACTTCTCATACGACGCCATACGCTACTGGGAGAAGCTCCCTGAAGTTGATGAGCATTATAACGACTTCCCAGACATGGAGTTCGCAATCTACGATAAGGGCCTGGTTATAGACCACAGGATGGGCGAAACCTACTACTACACGATGCGGAAGGGAGATGAGGAGATGCCCACGTTTCAAGAAACCCAGGAAACAGACAACTTAAGCATAAGCAACGTAAGATGCAACATGAAACAGCATGAATTCGAAGACATGGTTAGGAAGGCGAAGGAATACATAGCAGCGGGGGAAGTCTTCCAGGTGGTTTTATCAAAACGCTACGAGATGAACATAGCGGGAGATGTCTGCAGCTTCTATGAGAAGCTGCGGGAGCTGAACCCCTCGCCTTACATGTATCTCCTCAAGATGGGTGAGCGGCAGCTTGCAGGGGCCAGCCCCGAGATGCTCTTCAGGGTGGATGGCAGCAAGGTGGAGACCTACCCGATAGCGGGGACACGGCCTATAACGGGAGATGAGGAAGAGGATAGGAGACTGGCTGAGGAGCTTCTCCACGACCCAAAGGAGATTGCTGAGCATGTAATGCTGGTTGACCTAGCTAGAAACGACCTGGGGAGGGTATGTAGATACGGGACCGTTAGGGTGGGTTCATTCATGGAGATACACCGCTTCAGCCATGTACAGCACCTAGTATCCCACGTAGTCGGAGAGCTTAGGATAGGCTGCGACTGCCTAGACGCCTTGAGGGCTGTCTTCCCAGCTGGAACTGTTACAGGAGCGCCTAAGATCAGGGCTATGGAGGTTATAGGGGAGCTGGAACGCCGGAGGCGGGGCCCCTACGCAGGATGCGTCGGGTATGTATCATTCAACGGCTCGGCTGACTTCGCAATAACGATAAGAACACTGGCTGTCTCACGTTATTCAGCCAGCATACAGGTGGGGGCCGGGATAGTGGCCGACTCAACGCCTGAGCGGGAGTGGATGGAGACGGAGCATAAAGCAGCCGCGTTACTCAAAGCCCTTAAAGGAGGCGCTGATAAATGACGCTCAAGATACTGATAATAGACAACTACGACTCATTCGTCTACAACCTAGTGCAGTATTTCGGAGAGCTTGGGGCCCATCCGCTTGTCTACAGGAACGACGAGGTTACGGTTGAGGATGTAGAGCGTCTATCTCCTGATGGTATAGTCATATCCCCGGGGCCTGGAGACCCAAGGAATCCACGTTACTTCGGCGTGTGTAGGGATGTTATCCTAAGCATGGGCGTCGGCACGCCTATCTTGGGCGTCTGCCTAGGGCATCAGGGGATAGTACACGCCTTCGGAGGGGAGATAGTCAGGGCTAGGGTAATCTTCCACGGTAAGACAAGCTTAATAAAACATGACGGGGAGGGTGTCTTCAGGGGTTTGAAGAACCCTCTCAGGGCCACGAGATACCACTCGCTGGTAGCTCACAGGAGACTACCGCCATGCCTAAAGGCTACTGCATACTCCCTAGAGGACGGCGAGATAATGGGGGTTCGCCACGTTAGATACCCGATAGAAGGCGTGCAGTTCCACCCAGAGTCTGTGGTAACAGAGGATGGGCTCAGGCTTCTGGAGGGTTTTCTGGAGGTGTGTAGGCGTTGATGCAGGGTGTAATACAGAAGCTGGTGTCGGGGGAGGGGCTAAAGCCTGAGGAAGCCAGAGCGGCTATGGAGGAGATAATGTCTGGACGTGCAACGCCTGCCCAGATAGCTGCTTTCCTCGTAGCGCTTAGGATGAAGGGCGAGACGGTTACTGAGATAACCGAGTTTGCTAAAGTTATGCGGGAGTTCAGCGTTAGGATAAACCCCAGGGTAGGGGGGAGGATTGTTGATACCTGCGGGACAGGAGGAGACGCCTCCCACACGATAAACGTAAGCACAGTATCTGCGTTAGTATCCTCCGCCGCCGGGGCTGTTGTGGCTAAGCACGGAAACAGGGCTGTAAGCAGCTCCTCAGGAAGCGCCGACGTCCTAGAAGCCCTAGGCGTAAACATCCAAGCACCCCCGGAGGTTGTACAACGCTGCATAGAGGACGTGGGGATAGGCTTCCTATTCGCACCGACCTTCCACCCAGCGATGAAAAACGCCCTAGCACCACGTAGGGAGATAGGCGTAAGAACCGTGTTTAACATACTAGGCCCCCTCACCAACCCGGCGGGAGCATCAGCCCAGCTCCTGGGAGTATATAGTAATGACCTTCTGGAGAAGATGGCGGAGGCGCTAAAGAGGCTCGGCGTCATGCCCGCTGCGGTCGTTCACGGCTCCGGCTTGGATGAAATAACCAACACAGGGGAGACGGATATACTCTGGATATCTGAGGAGGGTGAGGTGAGTAGAGAGGCTCTAACCCCCGAGAAGCTTTGGGTTAGAAGGGCAAAGTTGGAGGAGCTGAAGGTAAGGTCCCTCGAGGAGGGGTGTGTAGAGGTCTTCAAGCTCCCATACACCCCTGAGAAGGTGGCTGAGGCTAAGAGGGATATAGTGCTCCTCAACTCAGCAGCAGTCTTGGTGGTGGCTGGAGAAGCCCAGGGCATGGAAGAGGGTATGGAGATGGCGCGGGAGGCTCTAGCCTCAGGCAGGGCTTACCAGAAGCTTAAGGGGCTGGTCAAGAGCTCGGGAGGAGACCCGGGGAGGCTTGAGGAGCTTGAGTCAAAAGCCTAGCGGGGACTTCGTGGAGGTGCTTGCGGAGACTGCGTGGAGGAATGTTGAGGAGGGATATTACGACGGGCTGGAGGATGTTGACAAGCGGGGTTCCTCGTTTAAAGCAGCTATAGAACGGGCCAGGGGCAGGGCTATAATAGCTGAGATTAAACCAGCATCCCCCTCTGCTGGCGTGCTGAGGAAATATACTGAGGAAGAAGCCCTTGGGATAGCGTTGGAGATGGTTGAAGGAGGGGCAGCGGCCCTCTCTATACTAACTGAGCCTAGGATATTCAACGGGAGCTTAAGGGTCTTCCAAGAGGTGAGAAAGGCTCTAGACACACCCCTTCTAATGAAGGATATAGTCGTCTCGGGTAAGCAGGTTGAGGCAGCCAGCCGAGTAGGTGCTGACGCCATATTGTTGATAGCTGCGCTGTTTAACCGCGGGTTATGTGAGGAGGGGCTTGATGAGATGATAGACAAAGCCCATGACGCGGGTCTTGAGGTTCTTCTGGAGACGCACAGCGGGGAGGAGTTTGAGCAGGCCCTTAGAAGCGAGGCCGACATGATAGGTATAAACAACCGCAACCTAGCTACGCTGGAAGTAAACCTTGAGACAACGCCCCAGCTCCTCGCGGGGAGGAGGGTTGACCGGGTTGTGGTGAGCGAGAGCGGGATAGAGTCCGCTGAGGATATTAGACGCCTACGCATGGCAGGTGTAGATGCCTTCCTAGTGGGTACATCAATAATGCGCTCCACAGATGTACGGGCTAAGGTTAGGGAGCTGGCTGAGGCGTGATCGTCAAGATATGCGGGATAAAGAGGATGGAAGACCTAGTCAAGGCAGTGGAGGCTGGAGCTGATATGGTAGGGTTCATCGTCGGCTTCCCAAAATCCCCAAGGAACATAACACCTGCTGAGGCTGTGGCGTTAATCAACAAAACCCCCGCATCGGTGAAGCCTGTGGTTGTATGTCCAGCGGATGGGCAGGAGATTATAGACGAGATACTAAGGGGGGCAGGGCCGTATGCGTTCCAGCTTCACGGAGCTGGGGAGCCTGATGTGGCGGGTGCTAGGGTGATAAGGGTAGTGCCGGCGACAGGCGGGGATGCGGTTAAGGAGGCTTTGAAACACGTTGGGGATGCGGATTACATACTGCTGGACTCGTCGCGTGGCGGGTATGGTGGAACGGGGGTTACGCATGACTGGAGGCTATCACGTGAGGTGAGGGATGCGATATACCCCAAGCCCCTAATCTTGGCCGGCGGCCTGAAGCCTGAGAACGTCTGCACCGCTGTAAGGGTTGTGAAGCCCTACGGAGTTGATGTCTCAACAGGGGTGGAGGAGAGGCCGGGGGTTAAGGATGCTGATAAAATAAAGAGCTTTATACAAGCAGCCAAGAGATGCGGATTAGAGCTTTAACACCTCTCCGTAGCTTTGTAGGTCAAGCAGACCATGCCCGCTCAGGCATAGCAGTATAACCTCCCCACGCCCCCTCCTCCTACACTCCACAGCCTCTTCAATAACATACCTAACCGCATGAGCGGTCTCAGGGGCTGGAAGCACACCCTCAGCCCTGGCGAATACCCTAGCGGCCTCAAAGGCCTCTTCCTGAGAGTATGCCCTCGGCTCTACGAGTCTTTCACGTAGAAGCAGCGAGATTGCAGGAGCTAGGCCGTGGTAGCGGAGGCCTGCGGCGTGGACTGGAGGAGGAACATACCCCCTCCCCACGTTGTACATCTTCAGCATCGGCATAATACCTGCGGTGTCCGCGAACTCGTAGCAGTACTTCCCCCCAGTCATCCTTGGGGCTGCTGATGATTCAACGGCGACAAACCTCGTATGCCGGAAGTCCCCGGAGCTTAGCTTGGCTCCCAGCATGGGGAAAGCTATTCCCGCGAAGTTGCTGCCTCCTCCCACGCATGCAACCACCACATCGGGGGTTAGGCCTTCTTCCTCCATCTGCTTAACCGCCTCCAGGCCTATGACTGACTGGTGTATTAACGTGAAGTTCATAACACTACCTACGGCGTATCTATAACCCTCGCCACCTAGAACCGTCTCAACAGCCTCCGAGATGGCTATGCCCAGAGAGCCTGGATGCTCAGGGTCCTCCCTCAGCAGCTCGGAGCCGGGCTTTGTACGTCCGCTTGGGCTTGGGAGAACCTCGGCGCCGTATATGCTCATCAGGTATCTTCTGTAGGGTTTCTGGAGGTAGCTGCTTCTGGTCATGAAGACTAGGCAGCGTAAGCCGAAGAGCGAGGCGGCTAAAGCAACCGCTGAGCCCCACTGGCCTGCCCCCGTCTCGGTAACTAGGTATTTTGAGTTCTCCTTATATGCGTAGTACGCCTGCGGAAGGGCTGTGTTGGGTTTATGGCTGCCTGTTGGGTTGGTGTCTTCACGTTTGTAGAAGATCTGCGCAGGTGTGTTAAGGAGTTGTTCAAGCCTCTTGGCTCTGATTAGTGGCGTGGGCCTGCCGAGGGATTTGTAAGCCTCTAGGATGGCGTCGGGGATTTCTATGTAGCGTTGGGGTGATATCTCCTGGTCCAGCAGCTCGGCTGGGAAGAGCTTGGGCAGGTTCTCAATCCGTGAATATTCTTCAAAGCTTTCAGGGTCGCGGGGAGGGGGTAGTGGCTTGGGCAGGTCTGGGAGGATGTTATACCACCTATTCGGGAGCGTTGCCATGGTTCTCAACCGCCTTCTTCAACCCAGCTACAAATTCACATGCCCGCCTTATCCTTTTATCCTCATCAGCAGCCTCTTCTAATACCCGTAGAAACGCGCTCCCCACTACTACGCCGTCTGCTCCAGCATGTACATAACTCCCGACCTGCTCTGGGCTTCTTACCGCGAAGCCTACTATGAGAGGAACATCACCCACCAGCCCCCTGAAGAGACGTATATTCCTAGAGGCTGAGATGGGTAGTAGAACCCCTGTGGAGAGCATTAGGCCCAAGTAGATGAAGGCAGGCTCTAAAGAGGATAGGTGCTTAACCAGTTTATGCGGGAAGCCGGTGGTTACGAAAAAGGCAGGCTCAAAGCCGTATTTATCGCAGAGCCTAAGGTATCTCCCCAGATCATCAGGGTAGTCTATCAATAAATCTGGAAATAAGACGGTATAGAACCTGCCGCCGGCTCTGGAGAAGAGCTCCTCAACCCCGTAGCTGAGGGCCTCCTCATAGTAGGTGAATAGAATCTTACCACCTCCAGTCATCTTGGAAGCGTTCTCCAACGCCTCCTCAATACCCTGTACGTGGGCGGATGCCCGCAGCATGGAGCGTTTAACAACAGGCCCATCGTACTTGGGCTTAGCTGTGGGGAGGCCTATTTCAAGCATATCCACCCCGGACTGGTAGAGGGATTTGATTAAGTTGGTGGTGATTAACGGGTCTCCCACGGTTAGGTATAGGATTAAAACCCTCCCCGACCTGCTCAGCATCCCCGATACCACAAACCAGCGTCTAAAGGGTTGTGAAATAAAGATAACCCTCGCAGCGTCTTAGGTGGGGGAGGAGGTTATGTATTAGCTAGCCTTTTTATTTAGTTGCTAAGAAATCCCCTCACTTTAGTGGGGGGATGAGTTAGGGGAGGTGGGAGGGTTGTAGATAATTTTTAATATATCTGGTAACTAGTTTTTTTGGGGGATGTTCCCACGGAGAAAGAAGTAGCCCATGCCTTAACGAGAGGCGTGGGATGGGGGAGCCGTGAGCCCCCCGAACCAGCAGATGA
>DQVM01000020.1 GCA_015661775.1 Candidatus Caldarchaeum subterraneum
CCCGTTCCTCTCCCAGAACCCAGCAGCAGCTGTAAAACCAGAGGACATAGAAAAAGTTGATTACGTCATCGTATCGCATGAGCATTCCGACCATCTAGGAGATGCATTCGAGATATGCAAACGAACAGGCGCTCTCTTCATAGCCATGTACGAGCTTAAGGTCAAGGCTGATGAGAACGGCGTCCAGAGAACCTTCGGAGCCAACATAGGAGGGCCCTTCACGGCGGATGGCCTTAAGGTAACCCTCACACCCGCCCTGCACAGCGGAAACCCGGCGGGGATAGTAATACACGGCGAGGAGGCTACGATATACCACGCAGGGGATACAGGCCTATTCAGCGACATGAAGCTTATAGGCCAGCTCTACAAACCCGACATAGCCCTAATCCCGATAGGGAGCCTATTCACCATGGGCCCGGAGGAGGCTGCGGTCGCCGTGTCGCTGATAAAACCGAAGGTCGCCATCCCGATGCACTACAACACCTTCGACCTGATAAAACAAGACCCGCAGAGCTTCGCCAAGCTCGTTAAAAGAAGGGCCAAGGGGGTTAAGGTCGTAATCCTAAACCCCGGAGAAACATACGAATACAAAAAAGCAGGTAGAAGGAAGTAATGTAATACTTTTTTAACCTTTATTCCTTTTTCCCTCCCCAGATAAAGGTCATGGATGCTTCTAGCTTTCTCAACGAAGTTAGGCGGGAGCTTGAGGATGTGAATAAACAAGTTAAGGAACATGCTATGCTCGTTGAGGCTGAGGAGGGGAGACTACCGGCAGATAGGATTAGGCTCTTCGTAGAGAACCAGTACTACATAGTCCACCACGACATACGTAGCCTCTCCCTAATGGTGAGCAGGGCCGGGGACGAGCTGGAGGCGAAATACCTGAGTAAACTCCAGCAGGGGGATTTAACAGCCTTCGAGGAGCTTAAGAAACTAGGCGAGGAGGTTGGAGCCGTCTTAACCAGCTTCCCAAAGCTCAGAATAATCCCCGAAGCGGTATCCTACACCCACTACCTAGCGTGGCTGGCGCTATACGGAAACACGGGGGAGCAGGTCTTCGCCCTCATAGTCAACCTGCCTGTATGGGGTTATGCATGCGCCCGGCTGGGGAGGGCGTTGAAGGAGAAATACAGCATAAGGAACGTAGGGTTCCTGGAGGCCTTCGCCAATCTACCTACGTGGGTGGAGGAGGATGGGCTGGGGATAATAGGGAGATACCTCCCGGAGTCGGGTGAGAGGATGAGGATGGTGGCTAGGGTTATACAGAGATACGAGGCCGCTTTCTGGGACGCTGTATATAAAGGGGTGTGAAAGGGCTTGAGCCCCTTCACCGAAGAGCTCTGGAAGACTGTAGAAGACGTCTACGAAGCCATACTGGAGCATCCATTCCTCAGAGAGCTAACCACCGGGGAGCTGAGCATGGAGGCCTTCAAACGCTACATAATACAGGACGCCCTCTACCTAAGCAGGTTCTCCAGAGCAGTAGCTCTAGTAGCTGTAAAAGCCCCCTCAGACGAGGATGCTTTAACGCTTCTAAAAAACGCGGAGGGCGCTTTATCGGTCGAAAGGGTTTCTCTGCATGAATTCCTCATGTCCGAGTGGGGGGTGACGAGGCAGCAGCTTTACGAGAACGTTATGACTCCAGTCAACAGGGCTTACACCGACTTCCTGATAGCCACTGCGTATGAAGGGAGCTTCCAGCTGGGTTTAGCCGCTGTCCTCCCTTGTTTCTGGGTTTACCTGGAGGTGGGGAGAACCCTGCTGAGGAGAGGAAGCCCCAACAAAACCTACCAGAGATGGATAGACACATACGCCTCCGAGGAGTACGCCAAGGCCGTGGAGGAGGTTATTCGGATAATGGAGGGAGTATCCAAGGGCATGAGCGTTGGAGAGAAGCTGGAGGCGAAGAGGCTCTTCCGCACCTCAACAATCTACGAGTACCTCTTCTGGGATGAGGCTTACCGCATGGGCGGCTGGCCCCTCCCAATAAGCCGCTTATAACATGGTTTATTAAGAAAACACCCAACAACGGCCACGAGCGGTTGGATGAGCCAACCCACGATGACCCAAGTCCTAGACACGGCGAGATGGGGCAGAAGCCACTGGAAGCTCTTCACAGTCGTGGCCCTTAACTACATGCTGGACGGGGTGATGTTCTCAATAGCCCCTCTAGTCGTCTTCCTCATATCACCTGAGTTCTACCCAATAGTATTCGCAGCTAACCTGCTGGCGGAAACCACAGGGGCCTTAGCCCTTGGGTACTTAGCTGATAGATACGGGAGGAGGGTTATGTTCACGGTCTCGCTGGTCATAGAAGCCCTGGCCCTGATACTCCTCTTCCCCCTCCACAGGGATTTAACCGCCTTAGCGTTACTAACCTCGTTGATGACATTCGGAATAGGAGGGGAGTTCGGGGCGGCCTACTCAGCTATAGCGGAGCTCTCCCCAGCCAAGCACAGGGGGAAGGCCCTGATGATGGCGACCAACTTCTGGAACATAGGGGCTGCCGTGATAGCGGGCCAAGCCCTAGTCTTCTCAGCTATATACGCAGACGTGGCGGTTCAGGTGGAGTATCTCCTGGCCTCCTCCCTAGGCACGTTGGTTATAGTAGGCTTTACAAGGGTGGCTTTCCCAGAGTCCCCTAGGTGGCTTCTGGTTAGGGGGAGGGAGGGTGAGGCGGTTAGGCTAGTCAGGAGGATGACGGGCTACGCAGACGAGATTCTGGCGGTGGTGAAAGAGGCCAAGGCAGCTACGCTGGCTGAGGCTTTCGCTAAGTACAGGTTCAGGCTGGCCGTGTTGGCGGTCATAACTGTTGCGCAGTACGTAACCTACGGCATGATGGCCTACTACTCCCCATACGCACCGGGGTTTGCCTTCGGCGTTGAATCAGCCCCCCTCGTGGTATTCACAGCCAACCTAGGTGCGTCTGCCGGCGCCTTCCTACTCCTCCCAGCCATAGACAAGGCGAGGAGAAAAACGGTATTCGCATCATTCCTAGGAGGATTCATATCCTCGCTAACAGTCCTGGCTTCGCATGAACTAGCATCGGCGACGCTCTTCTACACCTCCCTCTTCACAGCCCTAGTCTTCTCAGAATGGGCATGGGCTTCGCTAAGCGCCCTGCAGAGCGAGCTATTCCCAACTGGTGTTAGGGCCTCGCTGGTAGGCTTCTTAACAAGCCTAACAGGGATATCAGGAGCATCTGTAGTCCTGCTGGAGACGTACATGACGGCCCAGCTCTTCCTAGCCTTAGCTGCGGTAATATGGTTGGCAGGCCTAGCATCGGCCGCTGCGTGGCTCGTTAAAGGAGTTGAATCAGCCGGTAAACCGGTTGAAGAATTAGAGATAACATAAATAAATGCTTCTAGAGGTCTTAAAAACCTAGATGAAAGTGTATGAGAGAGGAGGCAGTGGATGTTGATGCTCTCTCGGTGGTTTACCGGAACAGCGTCAGGGCGGTTGATGACGTAAGCTTAGTGATTAAACGGGGTGAGTTATTCGCTTTAGTTGGGCCAAACGGGGCGGGGAAGACTACGTTGATGAAGGTTTTGACGACCCTGCTTAAACCAACCTCAGGCAGAGCCTACGTATGCGGCTTAGACGTGGTGAGGGAGGCTGGCCAGGTTAGGCGGCGTATAGGGTATGTTCCCCAGAACCTAAGCGCAGACGACGAGCTGACGGGGATGGAGAACATGCTCCTCCAGTGCAGGCTCTACGGCGTATCTGGGAGGGAGGCTGTTAAACGCTCTAGGCAGCTGCTGGAGGTTGTCGGCCTGCTTGACGCCGCTAATCGTGTTGTGGCTAGCTACAGCGGTGGCATGAGGAGGAGGCTTGAGATAGCTATGGGCCTGGTAAACACCCCTGAGGTTCTTTTCATGGACGAGCCTACGCTAGGCCTAGACGTCCAGTCAAGGCTGGTGATATGGGATTACATCAAAACACTAAGGAAACAGGAGGATATTACGATAATATTCACAACCCACTACATGGAGGAGGCTGATAAGCTCAGCCAGAGGCTGGGAATAATAGACAGGGGCAGGATAGTGGCCTTAGGATCCCCTGAAGAGCTTAAACGCAGAATAGGAGGGGACATAATAGCTTTAGAAGCCGAGGGGGATGTTGAGGGTTTGTTGAGGAGGCTGAGCTTCGTAGATAGCGTCTCCCTCGTCAACGGGGGGTATAGGGTGAAGGTCGTAGACGGAGAGGAGAACCTACCTAAGATACTCAACACACTCAACGAAAACGGGGTTAAGGTCAGGAAAGTAACGCTGATCAAACCCAGCCTAGACCAGGTCTTCGTAGAGTTCACAGGGAGGGAGTATAAGGAGGAGGAGCCTCCGGATTACCTGATGCAAACGTTTATAAGAAGTAGCAGGAGGCGGTAGGCCGTGAGCCTTCTAACAGGAGTTTACGGCCTCTTCGTAAGGGAGATGCTCAAGTGGTTCAGGCAGAAGATACATATAATCTTCGCATTCATAGTCCCCATCGTCTGGCTCATCCTCTTCGGAAAAAGCTTCAACATCTCATACCTACTCGAAGCACCTGTAGGGGTTCCGGAGCCTATAAGGGAGGCGGTTCAGCAGGCTATCCAGCTGATGATCCTCAGAATATTCGGAACCCTTGATTACTTCAACTTCTTCGCTGTGGGGATGCTTAACGCATTCGCTTTATTCACATCCATGTGGAGCGGTATGTCGCTGGTCTTTGACAGGAGGCTGGGTTATTTGGAGCGTATGCTGGCTGCCCCCATTCCTAGGGCAAGCATATACATGGCGAAGGTGCTGGCCTCGGTGGCTAAGGGCCTGCTGCAGTTCACCGTCATGCTGATCCTGGTCTTCATCCTGGGGCTTTCGCTTAAACCGGGGATAAACCCGCTGGATATACTGGCTGTCTATCTTGTTATGCTGGCTTTGATGCTGGCCCTCTCAGCGGTCTTCACAGCTACCGCTGTCAAGATAACAAGCCACGACGCAGTAATCTCGATAAGCAACTTGGTCAACCTCCCGTTGATATTCACGAGCAACGCCATATTCCCGGTAGAGCAGATGCCTGCTTGGCTTAAGTCGATAGCTGCTGTAAACCCGCTGACGCATAGTATATCGCTGTCCCGCTACCTGCTCCTAGGGATTGGAAAACCCTCCGCCATGACGCTGCACTCCTCCTACCTGCTGATATTCACCGTAGGCTGCGTCGCCTTAGGCTCGTACCTAGCCAGTAAGTATCTATAACCCCTCTCTTAGGTATTACTATCACGCCCTCGCTCGGCTCCCCCACTTGGTCTGCGTACCCTTTTAGGTAGAGCAGGCCGGTTAAGGCGCATGTAGCCGCATCCGCTTCATCCCCAGTTGCTAAGTTGTTTAAACACCTAAGCCCCATCCTCCTAAGCCCCTTAACGAGCATTCTTAGGTCACGGCCCTTGCGGGGGAGGCCTAGTATATCCTGCGTAGCCCCCGGAAAGACCTCGATAACCTCAACGCCGTGCCTCTCCATCTCGCCCCTCATCCTAATCCCCCTCTCGGTTAGCATGCGCATGGGCCCTAGCGTTACTGGTAGGATTCTAAATCCTCTCCTCCTCAGCTCTAGGTCGCAGGCCCTGAAGTGGCTTACACCTGACATAGATGGGAGGGAGAGGGGGGCATCCACCGCCGCCAGCGTGGGCCTATGCTCCGTAACCGCCTGTAGGATCTCTTCATCTAAGTGGACCAACCACGTCTTACACCTCATATCCTCATGTAGTAGGCATAGCCCTGTTGCCCTGCGCTGCGAGGCTGCTAGGTCGACGCCGAGGATGGGCATTTCTGTGTTGTTTATTACTGTCTTGATTAAAAGTTTATATATTGCTCGTCTTTAAATTTAGACAGGGCTAAATTTAGACAAGACTAAAAGGAGGGGAGCAGGTCATGACAAGCAGCAAAACCCAGCTACTAACGGTAAGCAACGTAGGTGTATCCTACAACCACCGCAACGGGTATGTGCTTTCAGGAGTAACCCTGCAGGCGGAGGAGGGGGAGATGATACTCCTCATGGGGCCCAACGGAGGGGGGAAGTCAACACTACTAAAGGCGATAATAGGCCTGGTGAAGCCGGTGGAGGGCTGGGTGAAGATAATGGGGAGAGACCCTACGCTGGAGCCTGATATTAGGAGAGTAATAGGCTACGTACCCCAGCTCAGCGAACTAAACATACACGCCCCCATAACAGTTAAAGACCTAGTATCATTCGGCCGCTACCCATACACAGGGCTACTAAAGAAGCTGGGAGAAGAAGACACACGCATAATAGAAGAGAGCATAAGGAAAGTAAATTTAGAAAACGTAGCGGATATGAAAATATCGGAGATATCAATAGGGCAGCTTGCAAGAGCAGCCATAGCCCGTGTCCTAGCCCAAAATCCTAAAATCTACCTACTGGACGAGCCCTTCGAATCGATAGACAAACCAACGGAGCAGATGATAATGGATATACTGAAGGAGGAGAAGCGGAGAGGAAAGCTAATCATAGTAGCTGAGCATCACATCCCTGAGAAAGGGGCCTTCGATAAGATTGTCCTAGTAAACAGGAGGGTGATAGCTTACGGGAGGCCTGAGGAGGTTCTCACCGAGCATAACCTACGCCTTGCCTATAACATACCCGACATAACCAGCCTGCTGAGCTGAGGTGGGGCGGATGGCCTGGAGAAATACAGTACTTTTGTTACTAGCCCTCACAGCCCTGACGGCGGCATCCCTCCAAACGGCCCTAGCCACCTCTCATCAGATAAACCAACAGACAGGTGATAAGCTATACATCGTAACAACACTCCCCGTGATAGCAGATATAATAAAAAACATA
>DQVM01000019.1 GCA_015661775.1 Candidatus Caldarchaeum subterraneum
GATTTAAAACCTATTAATATCATCTCGCCTGATTATTTATCTGCTGCTGTAGGTATGAGAGCTAGAATATACCCGCTGGCCCTTGGGAAGATTGTTAAGCATTCCCTGACCAACCCCAGCAGGGAGGTGGCGGGCCTACTTATAGGCCAGGTTAACGGGCAGGTTCTTGAGATCTGGGACGCTGTTACAGGGGAGCAGCACGGCACTACCGCGTTTGTCCACCTAGACGAGGCTGTGATGGCTGAGGTTGCCGACGAGCTTCTGAGAAGCGGCTCGGGCCTTTACATAGTTGGCTGGTACCACAGCCACCCGGGGTTTGACGTCTTCCTATCCCCTACGGATGTAGAGACGCAGCGCCGCTACCAGATGATGTTCCCAAAGGCGGTGGCCCTGGTTATAGACCCTGTAGAGTACAGCAGAACAAGAAAGATCTCCAGCCTCAGGTTTAAGATCTTCAGGATAAACAAGCAGGGCCGTGTAGTTGCTGTCCCCACGTCAATAGGGGTTCATAGGAATAAGCTTATCGAAAGCACGATAAAGGCGTTGGAGACGCTGGATATAAGGCATATAATCGACGTGGATTCTAACGCTGCTCAGAAAAGGGTATTGGAGGGGATGGGGATTATCAAGAGACGGGGTGGTGGGGAAGAGCAGCAGGAAGCTCCAGAGGGTATGACCGGAAACCAGACCAGAAGCATATATGGAGCAAGGCTTTTTGAAAGAGCTAAAAAGATACTACGCAACCCTAAGAAACAGTAATAGCGGGAGTGATGATACATGCCTAAGAGGATAATCATCAAAAAACCCCTGGGAGAGAAGAGGGAGGAGAACGAGACGCCTATCATAGAGCCTGTAAAAACTGCTGAAGAGAAGGCCGAGACTGAGCAGGTTCAGGAGAGAAACGAGGAGATGGAGGCTATGATAATCCCTAGAGATGAACAGCCGCTGGAGGATATTCCAGAGGCGACGCTTCTTGAGAGCGCTAATAAGAGCTACGAGGCCTTCAAAAAGAGAATAGAGTATATCATCAAGAAAGACAGAGCCTTCCAAGAGATGTGTATTGACAAAGACATAACCACCGAGGCTATAAGGAGTATCCTCTCTAAGCTGCGGGAAGAACGGGAGCGGGCTGTTAGAGAAGCTTCGCAGGTTAAGGAGAAGCTGGAGGAGGCCAAACACCGTTATATGCAGCAGTTTAGCGAGATAGAAGCTGAGCTATACTGGACACGGCTGGAGAAGATAACCGAATCGGATAGAATAGAACCTGATGTAGAGGATGAGCTGAAGAGAATGGAGAATAAACTCGTTACGTTGAAGAATAAGATAAGAGAGCTGGATAACTGGATTAAGGAGCTTAACGAAATACCCGGAACGATATATGAGGTTTCTACGTATAAGGAGTATGCTAGAATGTTGTATGAGGAACTGAAGAAACATTACATAATTAGATACGGCGAGAGGGCTGATGGTGTTTTATCGGCTGAGATACAGAAGCTGGCCCAAGAGGAGGATATACCTAGGGAGTATGCGATAATACTGTTGCGGAAGAGGGTTTATTCCCAGCCTGAGTTATAGGGTTTACCTAGAGGCTAGCGCAACCCTCTCCTGCTCTATTTTCTTCCTTATCGCGAAGCTCTTGCTGTCGTTGTCGGCTGCTAGGATTATCTCATCAGCCAGGCATTCATCTACTGTTTTCCTGCTCCTGAAGGCGCTCTCCCTAGCTGCTTGGGCCATATACCTTAGGGCTAGGTCAACCCTCCGCTGGGGGCTTATGTCAACGGCCTTGAAATACACGATACCGCCGTAGCTTAGCCTAGTCACATCCTCCCTCGGGGCTGCGTTCTCTATAGCCCTCACCAGCACCTCAACCGGGTTTCTGCCCGTTCTTAGGTGAACTATCTCAAGGGCGTTTCTCACTATCTTGAGGGCCTTGCTCTTCTTCCCACCGTTCTTCCCGGGTCTCATGAACATGTTAGCCAGCCTCTCGACGATGTTAACCTCGGATTTGCCGAACCTCCTATGCTCATGCCTCCCTCCCGAGTGGGGGACAAGCACCGGCTTCAAGCTTATGTATCTCTTTAGCCCCTCATCTCTTACCTCTATCCCTTCTATACTCCACTTCCCAAATATCCTGAAGTTAGCCGAAGACATTCCTTTTCCAGCTTACATAATGTTAACTATGTTGCTTTTATAGGTATAGTTATGTTGGATTCTTCCTGATTATAACCTCTACAGAGTCAGCTACGGAGATTGGGAAGAGCCTCAGCCTCTTCTCTTTAACTTGAAGTGTTACGTACCCGGCTTCCGCCGGCGTATCATCGGGTACATCTATTATTAATAATCCCTCCACAGGCCATTCCCTAATAATACCCCGCTCCACCACGCCTTCTAGGATTATAATCCTCGCTGAGACGTTTTTTGCATTAACAGAGACCTGCATCGCAGGTAGTTGAACCCGCTCCGGTTTGACTATACTAAACCTCACCACGGTGCTCTCACCCGGTTTTGCCACTACGGTATTTTCCAGCAGGCTAACGTATAGCCAGTCATCAACCCTAACCCTAACCTTAACTGAATCGAGAAGCTCTCCACCGCTGCCTGTAGCGTTTACGTATAGCAAGTAATCCCCAGGCTTCGAGATATTCAGCACTAGGGTTGCTGGGAAATCCCCAACTCCCTGTTCAGGGGTTATTCGGGCATCAACCCCGGGTCGGGTGGAGACTTGTAATCTTATCTTTCCATCAACCTCTTTTGGGGAGACTACTGATATTGGTATTTCGTATAGTGAGGGTGTGCTAAACCTTAGGTTTGTGGATGGCAGGAGTATAGACGCCTTCTTCTCAGCCACGACTGGGGCGTGTATTATTGTTTCGGCATAACCTGTGTTAAAGGATGTGAGTATCCTCGAGCCGGGTTTTGAGAACACCTCAGGCGTTACACCGGCCATTTGTAACCCGGCTTCAAAGAACTCTCCAACAGGCATGCCGGGGATTAAGAACCCGTAGATAAGCCCAGTAGCTAATCCGGTTGCCAGCCCCACCGCTATCCTGACTGGTAATGTGACCAGTTCTATCAGAATGGATATAATACCCCCTTCCCTAACCTCTTCATTA
>DQVM01000008.1 GCA_015661775.1 Candidatus Caldarchaeum subterraneum
CTTAACCCTAACCCCCGCAGCCGCCCTTATCTCGCTGACCAGCGCCTCCATAATCTCCGTTATACCCCTCAACCCTCTTGGGGAGGGCTTCATAGAGGCGGAGGGGATTAACATATACCAGCTTAAGAAGACAGCCGAAGCCTATAGACTATCGGCCAAAGACAAGCAAGGAAAAGCGGTAGGAGAGATAACAATACCCCACCAAGACCTCCCAATAGTAAAGAGGCTACTAAACGAAATAATCTAGCACCCTAAAGAAAGAGGCATGTACAGGCTCGGCTATAGGTTCTGCAGCCGCTGCAACTCTTGGCTTCCCAGCAGGATTAGCTGGAGAACATCAAGAGGGGAGGTTGTGAAGGAGGTTAGCAACTGCCCCTTCTGCGGCTCAAGAGTTAGGATGAACCCAAGGCGTTCAAGGAGTAAGGGGAGGAGGGTTATCGGATGTGTAACCGCCTACGGGCAGGTGGAGGGATAGCAGCTACAGCATCAAAAGCGTGCATAAAGCAGTAAAGGAGGGTAACGTTAATAGCATATCCCTTAAGAACACCGTTGTGGAGGGGCATGAGCGGGGCTTTATTATCCCAGCCGCCTAGGGTTAAGTTCTTGGAGGCGTTGGGTGCTTTGGCTGATGGGAGGGTTGAGGTAAGGGGTGTTGGGGAGGCTTTGGTAAGGTCTTCGGAGGGAGATAGGGTTTACAGGGTCTTCGTGGACGTTGAGAGGGGGGTTGCGTACTCAGATGACAACGGTACTGTTTACAGGAACTACGTAGGCTATCCGATAGTTGCTCTCCTTATAACGATGGATAAGCTACCTTACGACGGCGCCTTAGCTGAGGGGTTGAAGGGGGTTAGGTGGAGGGAGATTAACGAGAGGTATAAGGACTATAAGCGGGTTGAGGAGGAGATTAAGAAGATGCTGGAGAAACGTGGAATCCCAGCCAGCAGGGTTGATGAATACATCTCAAAGGCCCGCAAAGCCCTCTCCAAACTCCATCTCAGCAAATCTACACAGCTTACGCTCTAGCTACCTCCTGTAATGCATCCACCCCTCCATCCTCTCCCACGTCCAGCTGTAGCCTGCTGGGACAGCGTAGCCGAAGACTATACACCCCCTCCAAACAGCATACTGGGGCTCGGGTGAGAGGATTACGGTAACGTTCTCAACGCCCTTCGCCTTAAGCATCTGCGTGAGCTTCGTCTCGCTCTCCACCGCTATTCCCCTTAGGTGGGCCGGGGTTCTCCAGCTAAAGTTCCCCCCAGATAGGATTACCTGATTGTATAGGTGGGGCTGAAGCTCTACTGGGCATTTCTCAACCGACTCTATTATCGTAGATGCCATGTCCAGCATTCCGTAGAAGACTACATCCCCCACCTTAACGTCGCTGGGCCTGGGCATGCCACGTCTGAAGTAGCTCTCGAAGACCTCGTGGTTGGGGTCGAATACATACTCTCCTATCAGGAACCTCGTCCACGAGTTGTTCCCAAGGTCTATCGTTATCCTGGTTCCGGGGACTTTATACACCGCCTTAACGTCCTCTGGGTTGTTTCTGGCGTAGTTTATAGCCCTCTCAAGGTCTAGGGGGAGCAGGCCTATGCTCTCCTTCACCTTCCTGACTAAGCTCTCCTCCTTCGCCAAATCCCCGTAGCCGGCGTCCTTCAGAATCTCAGCGGTTATGGCGTTGGCAGCCCCGCCTCCCCTGTTAAGCGCCACCACCGCACCTCTGATAGGAGCCCTTGATATGGGGGCTACCTGAGTATTTCCGTGGCCGCTTTCAACGACTACGCATGAGGTTTGTTTATGCGCTATAGCGACGGCTAGAGGCTGTGGGATTATCGTGGCTGAGTGTATCAACCCCTCATCCGACGCCAGCTCGCTGTATATCGTGAAGAGCCTCTCATACATGTACCTAGGTGCTGTGGCTGATAGGGCTGCTACGATGTAGAAGCCTTTAAACCCTAGTCCACCTGGTTTGAACTCGCTCAACGCCATTCTGGTAAGCTCCTTTATCACCTTCCACGCCCTCTCATCCCCCTTCGATATAGCTCCGCTCCGCATGGGGTAGACGAGCCTAGTAGCCAGCTCAGCCTCGCTCCCTAGGAAGAGGGTTACATCCCTGCCTACCACAACCTCCTTCTCAACCCCTAGAACCTGCGAGACTATGGAACGCTCCGGGAAGTAGCCTCTGTTCTCAACCAAGAGGGGTTTATCACCTACGGTTATAGGCCCGTATTTGAAGTCGCTGGTTCCGTAGTCGCATCCGAACACGAAGTTACGCTTGTACTCTTCCTCAAACACCCCGGAGACACCGTGCCGTAACTACCTGCTGTATGGTTGCCTTTTAACGTTACAGGGGTTTTAACCCCGGTTTACCTCTTCTCGGATAGTAGGGAAACCCATGGGTTGTCTTGGAGGAATGAGGGGAGCTCCTCCTTTTTCCTCCCCCTGGGGGGTGTTTGCTGCTTAACCGCTGCCTCGCCGGGTTTCTCCATGGTTGTATCCCTGCTTTTAGGCTCCTCCACCCTTACCCCGCTGCGGAGAAGCTGGTCGTACATCCTCTCCAACGCCTCTACTCTACGCCGAAGCTCCTCAACAGCATCTAAGGCTGCTACGGCCTCCTCAAGCTTGGCTATCCTGCTGGAGAGGGAGTTGAGCATCGTATCTATCCTCGCCTCGTCTAGGGCCGTCTCTCCGCCTCGCATCCTCCTCCCCCCTCCACGCCCCCCAACAAGCTCAACCACGCTATGCTCGTCGTAGACCAGAACGCCTATTCTATGGATGCGGAAGGCGTAGTCCCCTATCTTGGATATCATCTCAACGGGGAGGGCTAGGTATGATACCTTACCCGCAGCGGTGTCGAAGGCTGATTGTATAACCACGGAGAGGAGCTCGTCTTTGCTGGAGGCGTCGTCCACCACCCTGAGGATAAGCTCCTCTCTTCCTGATTTGAACCTGATGAACCCCTCTTCCAGGGACTCGTCTACGGGTCTGAAGCCCTGTGAGGTGAAGTAATCCGCCAGCCTGCCGAAGATTACCCTGCGGGGCAGCAACTCTCTTAGCCCTTCCAGGATATTCTAAGCACGATGTTGAATAATAATTTTCATTAGTGTTGTAGCCCCACCGTAACACTCGGCCTTCATGGACGGGCGGTTGCGCCGTGTCTCAGCCGAGCTTAAGGCGTGGTGGGGCCGTAGCGTATATGGGCGGAGGCGGTATTTATGTTAAGCGAGCTGGTATATCCTCCAGAGCTTTATCTCAAGAGCTGCGGCCGGCATGGGTAGGCCGTGGTTTTCCAGAACCTGCGGGTGTATCTCGCCCATCAACCCTATCTCCTCCCCTCCCGCCGTGGTGAGCCTAGCCGTCCTGCCGGGTATGAAGGATGGATGCTCAGCAGGCTGTATGTTGATCTCCAGCTCCATAACCCTAGCCAGCTCCTCCGCCAAGCTCTTAACGTCGTTGAACCCAGCCTCTCCGTGGCACGACGCAGCAGCTAGGTGGAGCAGCCTAACAGCCTTCTCAGGTTTAGTCAAATCAGGCTTAACCACATCCCCAATCTCGAATATACGCTGTGGGTAGAGGTTACGCTGGTTATCAGCTAGGTTCCGCAGCAGGTCTGGGATTATCCACGTCCGTATCATGGTATACTCCCTCGTGGCTGGGTTTAGGAGCTTCACCCTAGGCTCTTCAGGTGCTAGCATCTTGGCGTATTGGTTGTTCTCGTTTGTAAGTAGGGTGTTGAAGACCTCCGTGTATCCCATTCCTATCATGGCGTCCCGCAGCAGCTCTGAGACGTAGGTGTCTGGGAGGAGGGAGCCGAAGGTGAGTGTGGGAGGGGGTTCAAGCTCCATGTTGCCGTAGCCGTAAGCTATTGCCACTTCCTCCACCAAGTCTACCGGGTGCATTATATCAACCCTGTAAGCGGGGTAGGATACTTTGACAACCCCCTTACCAGCCTTAGCATCCAGTCTCATGGCTTTCAACAGCCTAGCTATCTCCCCGTCCTGAAGGCTGAGGCCCAGCAGGCTGTTAACGTAGCTCCTCTTAACAGCTATCCTCCCCTCCCTCATGCTGGGTGTAACGTATCTCCTGTTAGGATACCGTAGTATAACCCCCTCAGCCCTCCCCCCAGCGTCAACCAAAGCAGCCACCAAGATGTTAAGGGCTTGGTTCACCTTCTCCCAATCCGTCCCCGTAACGTCTATGAACACGTTCCTAACACCCGGCTTAAGCTCCGTCCTGCTGGAGTTGATTATAGGGGGCATGGAGAGAACATCCCCACGGGCATCCACTATAACCGGATATTCACCGTAGCCGCTTAGTAGGTGGGCGTATTTCGAGCCTATCTCATGCCTCTCAAGTATCTCCCTAGGGGTCATGGGGGCTGTTGCCTTTAGGGGTATGAAGGGCGTCTCATCAGGTTTAGTCGCCTTATAGATGAAAGGCGGCTCCACCGAGTCTAGGTTATGCAAGCCTATAGCCACCTTCCTCCTACCCCTCCCCAGTATCCAGTGCAGGTCCTCCTGCATCGTTATCAGATCCTCTAGGTCATCCTCGTCCAGGCTCACCCCCCTCACCACGCCGCATACTATAAACGGCCTAACCCCCTCCACGCTCCTGTCGGCTGTTACGATTACCTTAGGCCTGGCTATCCTGTACTTAGGCGCTCCCGTCTTTACGCCGTAAACCCCCTGCAGGGCCCTGGCTATCCCGTATAAGCTGGAGAAGTCGGGCCTGTTGGGGTTATACTCCGCCTTAACCGCATCTGCTGTAATCTCCTCTATCCCCAGGCCCAGCCTGGCCAGCGCCTCAGCAGCCTCTTCAGGGGCCAGCCGCCTTCCCAAGAGCCTCTCCAGCTTGCTGAGCTTAACGTTAACGATGGGCATCTATTACCACGCACCTCCTAATCTTTCCTGCTTACTCTGCCTGATGTTTCGTAGGCTTTGAAGGGGGATGTTCTTCTGAGCCAGTTTAGGTCGTTTCTCGTGAAGGTTCTTATGTCCTCTACGCCGTAGATTATCATGGCCAGCCTCTCCAGGCCTAGGCCCCACGCCAGTACGGGGTGTTTAACTCCGAGGGGGTGTGTTGTCTCAGGCCTGAATATCCCCATGCCCCCCAGCTCAAGCCACTTCCCAGCTAGGAAGACCTCCACCTCTGCGGAGGGCTCGGTGTAGGGGAAGTAGCTGGGCCTGAACCTAACCTGCCTCAGCCCTAGGCGTGAGTAGAACTCCTTGATAACCCCCATCAACTGCCTGAAGTTGGCCCGCTCATCCACGACTATCCCCTCTATCTGGTGGAACTCCGCCAAGTGCTTCCAATCCACCTTCTCGTTCCTGTAAATCCTATCAACCGAGAATACCTTTATCGGGGGTTTCCTGACGGCTGCTAAGTGCCTTATCGTCGTAGCTGTTGTGTGGGTTCTTAGTATGAGCCTGCTGGCCTCCTCCTCGCTCCACTTATATCCCCATCCCCTTGAGCCTGTGCCTCCACCGTGTTCGTGAACCGCCTTGACGAAGTTTACATACTGGCGTGGAGGTACGCCCCGCTCCTCTGTGTCGATGTAGAAGGTGTCCTGCATCTCTCTGGCAGGATGGTCCTGAGGCTGGAAGAGGGCGTCGAAGTTCCAGAAAGCCAGCTCCACGATGGGGCCTTTAATCTCCTCGAACCCCATCTCGGTGTATGCCTGCTTCACGAGTCTTATCAGCTGGGTTAGCGGATGGCGCTTGGCTGAGAATACAGGAGGAACAGGTGCTTTTACGTCGTAGCTGCTTAGCGTAACCTCCCTCCACCTTCCTGTAAGCAGCAACTCTGGGGTTAGCTTCGTAACCTCTTTGAATATCTCAGCGGGCTGGAGCAGGGCTAGTTCGGAGGCTATCCTCAGCCCCTCATCTGTAAGGGATATGATATGCTCCCGTCTTTCAGCCAGCTTAACTACGTTCTGCCTCTTCAGAAGCTCCTCAGCGGCCTTCCTCAACCTATCGTCAAGGTCTTTCATATCAACCCCTCCGTCCAGCATCAGGATATCTAGAAGCTCCTCAGCAGGCGTCTTGGAGGGGATTTCACCGGTAAGCCTAACAACCGTCTCACCACCCTCGTCTTTACCTATCTCAACCCAGCCGTTCCGCTTAGCCCAGTTCAACGCGATAGCTAGGCTGGGCATCTCCTGAGAGAGAACACTTATACCGGCGGAGCCTCCTCGTAGCTTAAGGCTCTCGACGAGCCTCCTCTCCGGAAGGCCGTTCCTAGCGTACTCTATCCCTTCAGCGCCTATGGTGAGAGTCTTGGAGACGACCTTCTCCTCTATGCTGACTAGGCCTTTGCTCTGAAGCCATCCACAAGCCTTAGCCACGGCGGAGGGGCTGCGTATAGCCTCAGCATCCTCACCAGCCACCCCTGAGAAAAGCTGATAAGCCTTCTCAGCCACCTCGCCGAATGTGGAGGGCTTGTTGAGCTGCTTAAGCGTGTAGAGTATTATCTTCTCAAGCCTGTGGAGCCTCAGCGTCTCCACTCCTACTACACCTACCTTCTTTAGGGAGGAAAGCGACTGAATATAAAGGGATAAGCCTTTTCCGTATGTCGGTGCTTAAGGTTGGCGGTGGTGGTGGCTAGCGTTAGTCTGAGGAGCGGGGTGGGTGAGGTCTTCAGCCTCTTTACAAGGCCTGAGGGCTTGGAGCTTCTACACCCCCCTGAGATGCGGGTTAGGGTCTTGAAGCCTCCTAGGGAGTTTAAGGAGGGTGAGGAGCTGGCCATAGCGTATACGATGCTGGGGCAGAGGTTCAGAATCCGCTTCAAGATAGCTGAGCTGAGGGAGAACAGCGTATTGACGTTGGAGGCGGTAGGCTCGCCTTTCAGGGTCTGGAGGCATGAGCATAGGTTCTCGGAGAGGGACGGGGAGGCTGTGCTGGTTGATAGGGTTGAGCTGAAGACCATACAAGGCCCCTTAGCAGACTACGTGGCAGCTATAATGATTAGGCGGGTACTGGAGTACCGCAACACGGCCTTGAAGAGGATGCTTGAAGGCTCTCCCCAGCAGGCGGTGTACAGAGACCCGCTTAGGATAAGCCTAGCTGCTGGAACGGTGTTAACCCTTCTAGGGTCCGCTGCGGGGTTTATCCTCTTGACGCTCCTCCCGACAGGCGGGTTCGTCCCAGACCTGCTGCTGGGGTTTGCATCCCTCCTCCTGCTCTGGTTCTTCCCACACGACCTAGCGCACCTAGTTGTGGGCTATCTGGCGGGGGTTAGGTTCAGCCACTACTACGTGGGCCTCTCTAACCTATCCCGACTGCTCCCGACTAAGGTAAAGACCCTCCCGCTGGCTCTGGGGCTTAAGATAGACCACGCAGGCAGCAGAGCTGGGGCAAGAGGGTTCGCCGCCATGTACCTAGCGGGGCCTCTAGCCTCTATGCTCCTACCCTTCATCCCCCCAGCTGTAGTATATACGCAGGCTGGCCTCGGACCCGTGGCTGCGGCGCTACTATCATTTGCATCGGCTAACCTAGTCTTCTCCCTCTTCTTCAGCTACAGGGTTGGATGCATAGGTAAGGCTCTGCGCGTCCTGAGGAGGGGGAGGGGTTGAAAAGAGCTACTCCCTCTCCCTTAACCAGCGTATAAACTCCCTGACCATCAACCCGGCTATTACTAGGAGCATAACCGCTACTAGGGGGAGTAGGATGAGCATAGCCTCCTGCGAGGATAAAGCCACTCCTCCCAGCTCCAGCAGTATGGGGAATGTCACCGTCTCAACCCTGTCGCCGGCCAGCGCTATGGGTTTGTTCACCTCCTTAGGGCCTCTGCGGAGGGTTAGCTGGTAGTTTCCGCTTGGGAGTTTGGGGAATTCTATCGCTGAGCCGCTTCCGCTGGCTATTAGCCTCCCCATGCTGTATAGGGAGGCGCTCACCTCTAGGGGCCTGCCTATCTCGTCCACGGCCTCAACCCTGAGCGTGTGGAGTTGGATTGTTATCTTAACCGCCTCCCCGCCTGTGAGGTTGAGCCTAACAGTCCCGGCCTTAACACCCCTATACTCCACCTGAGCCTCGTACTCGCCTAGGGGTAGGTGGCCCAAGACCGCGTATCCATCCCCGCCTGACACGGCCTGCGTATCCTCAACAGACACCAAAGCCCCCTCCACCGGGTTGTTAAACTGGTCTACAACCCTCGCAGAGAGCCTGGCCACAGCAGCTACGAGCCTCAGCTCCCCGCCTAGCCTCTCCACCTCAGCCTCTAGAACCAGCTTACCCCTGTAATAGCCCCTAGCCACGTAGCTTGCGTCGGGCAGGTCCTCGAAGACAGACGAGCCGTTCACCAGCTCAACGCCCCTGCTTATACCCATCCTCTTC
>DQVM01000122.1 GCA_015661775.1 Candidatus Caldarchaeum subterraneum
AGAAGCCATATCACCTGCTCTCAGCAGGGCTATCTCCTCATGCTCCAGCGAGGCTGACCAGCCGCTGGGAGGGGAGACGGAGAGGGAGACACCTGTAAGGTCTTCGCTCCCGTCGTTGGATACTACTATTGTTATCTGCTTCTCCTCGCCTGCTCCCATCTCGAAGCTGAGGAGCTGGTTGGGTGTTGAGAGGCTGTAGTCAGCTCTTCCTGTTATCGTCGCTGTAACCTCTGTCTGGGCCGTGAAGCCCTCCGTCTCTGCTACTAGGGTTATCTTATAGCTTCCGGGTTTGGCTGTGCTTACTGGCTTAACCTCCATCACCAGCCCCGTCTCCCTGCTTTTGGGCTCTAGGGTTATGCTGGAGATTACCCTCCTCTCGAAGGCGGAGGGCTTGAAGCGTACAACCCACCCCTCAGGGGTGTTGAGGGCCTTAAGGCCTACCGTAACCTCCCGGTCTAGGTTGTTTCTCAGGTCGAATCTATACTCCAGCGTGTCGTCTGCGCTCCCGCTTAGGCTGGGGAAGGAGACCTCCAGCTCTATAGGATTCTCCCTAGGCTTCTCAACGACGTTAAACTGTATAGCCACCTCGTTGGATGCTACGCCCCTCTCTATATCCTGGGCCCTGAAGGTTACTATATTCACCCCAGGAGCTGCGTTCTCGGGGATTGTAATCTTAACTGTTATCGTCTCCTCGTCCTCAGGCTCTAGGAATATTCTAAACACCCTATAACCCCTGTACGTTAACTCCACCTCCCAGCCCTCAGGCTTCTCCACCTGAATCTCAACGTTTAGGCTTGTGGCGTTGAGGTTGTTCGTCAGCTTAATGTTAGTAGATACCGTCTGTCCCTGCTCTATCGTAACGCCTGTGAAGGGCGATGAAAGCATCAGCGCTGGTTTATCCGCTTTAGCGTAGCTAACAGGGGTTAAAGAGGGTAGGAGGAGTATAGCCAACGCTACCAAAGTTAAGTAGTAAACTGCTGAAAACCTCATAAACACCACCAAATAGCGGTAGAAATAAAGAAGGAATAAAAACCTAATCTCAAATCTCAGCCCAAACGACGCAGGGGGAGCTGTCTACGCCTATAACCATAAGCGGTGATAATATTACTTGTTTTATGTTGGCTGGTTTATCCTTTAGGTTCATGTCCTCTATTATGAGGAAGTCTCTATCCTTTAGTAATGTCCTGTGGGATTCCCTCCCTTCTTCCCTGTGTTTGGGTGATGATATTGATACTGCGTCTATTCCCAGGGCTCTTAGGTGGGGTAGCTCGTCGGCTATGAAGCGGGCTGCCTCTGGAGTTAGGTAGGGCCCCTCCCTGGAGAAGGCTTCAACCTCCGTTTCCCTTATCCTCTGGATTCCCGTTCTTATCATCAGCAGATCAGCGTCAAGTATCCCATCCCTTATCCTACGCATCTCCTCAGCAGTTATAGGCTCGTCAACGCCCTTAGGTATGTCCACCAGCCTAGGCCTTGTGAAGACCAGCTCGCCGGGGCTGTAATCCGCCACCGCCCTACCTTTCTCGTCAAAATGCCTAGGAGCGTCTACATGCGTACCTAAATGGTTGTAGAGCTGTATTATGTATGAGCTGCTACTATCTCCCCGCGCTATTAGCTTGTAGGGCCTTATCTCCAGGCCGGGGCCTAGGTTATAGCTTGGGGTATGTATATCTAGCTTGTGGGAGAGGAGAATCCACATACCTCCAGATTTACGTGGTGTGGTTATTTAAGTTCTCCAGCATGGCCGTTAGTTTATACATATATCCCACCCGCGCCAGCTCTGGAGTGGGAGACGGATGCTTAGAATAGGATACTGGGCTGCTCAGGAGCAGTATGACCCAGTTAAGCTTCTTTCCCACGCCGTCCACGCAGAGGCTGTCGGCTTCGACATGATAGTTACTAGTGATCATTTTCATCCTTGGAGCGATACCGGGGGGCAGTCTGGGTTTCCGTGGATATGGCTGGCCTGCGTAGCTGAGAGGACTAGGAGGGTTGAGCTGGGTACTGCGGTTACCACGCCTCTGTTCAGGTATCACCCGGCCATAGTTGCCCAAGCCTTCGCTACGCTGGATTACATGCACCCCGGCAGGTTCTTCATAACGGTAGGGACTGGGCATGCTATGAACGAAACCCCCCTCGGCTTTAAGTGGCCCAAGTTTAAGGAGAAGGTGGAGAGGCTCAGGGAGGCTATAGAGATTATCCAGCTCCTCTGGAAGGGTGGCTTCGTAACCTACGAGGGGGAGTATTACCAGCTAAAGACCGCCAAGCTCTATACGAAGCCCAAGACCAAGATCCCCATGTACGTGGCCACCTCCAACGCTAAGGTTGCTGAGATAGCGGGGCAGTACTGCGACGGGATATTAACCAACCCACGCGGGTTGGAGAGGTTTCTTGAGATAGTTGGTGCTATGGAGAGGAGCGCGGTAAAGCATGGAAGAGACCCCAGCCAGCTGAGTAAAGCCATGGAGTTTAAGGTCTCCTACGACGTTGACTACGAAAGGGCGTATCAATCCGCCCTATTCTGGGCCCCAACAGCTATACCCCGAGAAAAGAGGGAGAACATCTCAGACCCTAGGGAGCTGGAGGCCTCGGTTGGGGAGGCTGAGAAGAGGAAAATAAAGGAGACATGGCTCATAACAACCGACTCTGACGACAT
Organism: Candidatus Caldarchaeum subterraneum; assembly: GCA_015661775.1. GTDB lineage: Archaea > Thermoproteota > Nitrososphaeria_A > Caldarchaeales > Caldarchaeaceae > SZUA-1515. The sequence goes on from DQVM01000122.1 coordinate 2,654, forward strand.
ATACAAAGCCCTGGCCAACTTCCTCAAGATGGGGTTCGACAGGGTTTACATACACAGCGCCAGCCCTAATGAGGAGCGTTTCCTAAACCTGCTGGGCAGGGAGATACTCCCCTGGGCCCGTGAATACTTCGCGGAGCAGGTGGAGCCTTTGATGAGGGCCCGGCTTAGGACGATTAAAAGCGAGTAGCTAACCCATGAGAGACTGGTACCATCTTATTATGTATTCGGGGAGCTTGAAGCCTATGCGCTCCAGCCGTTCTATCAGCATTATAGGTAGGGGGCTGAGGGTTATCGCAGCGGTTATGTAGAATCTGTTGGGCTTCCCAGGTTCTCTAGGGGTTTGTATAGGCAGGGTTACGTCAGCTAGTGACGCTATCGTGCTGTCGGGGTTCCCCACAACAGCGGCTATAGCCCCGCCCATGCGTTTGAAGTTCTTGCACCACCCAGCTACTATCTCCGTCTCCCCGCTATTGCTTACCACGATGAGCAGATCCCCTGCTCTGGGCGATGGTGTGCTGGTCTCCCGCGCCACGAAGACCTGGTCTCCTACAGCTCTCTTAACATGCCCCACCCTGACGGCTGTCATCCTAGCCACCTCGTGGCTGCTCCCCAGGCCTGCGAAGAAGCATAGGTGCCTGGCCTCCAGCTTATCTACTACGAAGCGGTAGAACTCAGACGCTATGCTGTGCTCAGCTATCTATATAGCCTCCCTGCAGGTTTCTAAGGCGTATTCATAGGCTTTTCTTGGTAGGGCGTCGTCGTAGAGGGCTTCGGATATGCCGTGGAATAGGATGCCGCTGGCTAGGACGAAGGTATCCTCCATAACGCCTACGTCCCTGAACTCCCTGGCTTCGTCGGGCTCCTCTATAGCCTCCCTCCCCTTCAGCAGTAGAGCGTTGCCGTAGCGGGTGGCCAGCTTCCCTATAGGGGATTCTAAATCCGATGTTACGGCGTCTATCCTGAAGTCCCTGTTGTTCCCCGTCTTGGCTATGTAGACGGCTAGGTTCTGGGCGTCCAGTAAAGGGCTTAAGCTCCTGCCGGAGCCTGAGTTTATCAAGAGACATACCTGACCGAATCGCTGCTTAAGTATAGGAGCCGCCTCGCCCACCTCCCTCCCCGGAAACCCTATGTCGCCCCTGTCCATGATTATCTTCCCATGCTTCATCTTAGCCATCTCGCTGCAAGCTATGCTCAAAGCCCCTTTTGAACGGCCCTCGCCGGATGGGATTATAACCCCAGCCGACTTAATGTCGTGGTATAGGCTCTCCAGCTGCTCACCGTCCACCAAGCTGAGGTTCTCGTAGATTTTGTTCAAGTAACCCAGGCTGGATGCCAGCTTCTCCATACGCTTTTAACCACAAGAGAATATTCTAATCCCTCGTTAAAAATATACCAAAGCCTCCTAGAGGGAGGGTAAAACCGCTGGCAGCGGCCGGTATAAACGGGCTCATCCGAATTCGTAGCTCATCCTAGATAGTATTTCTCTGCTCCTCCTCCTGTAGTTCTCAGCCCTCCCCATATCACCCATCCGCTCAGCCGCTACGCCTGCGTCCATCAAGGCATGGCCAGCTAGGTGGGTTAGCCCCATCTTCAGATACCCCTCCGCCTCGGCCAGGTAGTTAGCCTCAGCCTCCTCAAGCCGCTCACCGGATAAGCCTGCAGTAGCCCTCCAGAAGAGCTCGCTATGCCAAGGGCCTAGGTGTATGTCCTCTTTAACCCAGCCCTCCAAAGGGGCTCTAGGCTCTAGGCTCATCAAGTCCTCCGGCCTGTTGACGTTGGCGAAGACCCTTGGGTCGTCTGTTAATTCCCTTCCGTGGATTAGGAGGACTGAGGCGGAGGCTCGCAGGAGGTCTGAGGGCCTAGCTACCTCTCCACGGGCTTGGCATAGCTTAGGGAATATCGCCCTCAGCTCCTCTGTTTTATGTAGTTGTATCAGCGTCTCAACCGCTCCGTTGCCCCATACTATGCTGCCTCCGCTGTATTCCTTATCCACCAGCTTCTGCAGGAAGACCGCTAGCGTCTCTGTTTTTATCTCGGGTAAGTCCGCTGAGAGGGTTAGTATATACTCGTGCCCCAGCTCGGTGGCTGTTGCCATTCCCCGCAGAGGCCCTTGGCACCCGCTGTAGGTATCGACTAAGTAGCCGTCTATTAGGTTGTTGAGCACCGTAGCCAGCTGCTCTGCTCTCTCCCTAGTCCTGGCCGATATGTATAGGTCGTCTACGCAGGGTTTGGCCGCTTTGCATACGCGTTTTATTATCTCCTCTCCTTTGTATTTTGTTAGGAGTTTATCTCCTCCGAACCTCTCCGACTCTCCTCCAGCTAGTATGACGCATGCTATCTTCTTCAACTTGATTCTCTAGGCCTTCGGGTTGGGTATGGAGTCTAGCAGCTCCTTAACTAGCCTTATGCATTCTTCCTTCTGCTCGTTGAACTGCATGGGCATTCTGGACCACATGACCGTTGGGTCTCCTCTGCTGAACCTGTCGTAAAGCTCGTACCTCTGCCCCATCTCGCTTGAGACGACATCCCACGCAAGGTTGAAGAGCTTAATCCTCTCAACCGCCGAGACCCCTGAGCCTACGAGATACTTATCTATATACCTCCTTATCTCGGGGTTCTCCAAGTCCCTGATTGATGAGGGTAGGGAGACCAGGGCGCCTCCGCTTAGGAGCTTTATTATCTCAAACGCCCTTGGCAGGGCCTTCATGTTGAAGTGGCTGGCCGACACAGCTATCTCAGGGTTGGGCCTGTAAAGCCCGTTGGGCAGCTTCTCCCCCTCATCCTCAGCAGCTATTATAGATGCCCTCGTCAGGTTAAGGTAAATCAGCAGCTCCCCCAGCTTCTCCTGCACGTTGATGAACTTCTCAGTCCCTATTGCTTGGGTTATGAGGAAAGCCAGTCCAGTTAGGAACTTCAGCCGCGAGTAGTATTGTATGTTGAAGTGGTAGTTGAACCATGCCTTCATGTAAACCCCTCCCCACATCATGGGGATTATCTTATCCACATCCTCGCAGATCAGCACATCCTCCCAAGGGATGAGGGCGTTGTCGAAGATAACAAACGCGTCGCTCTCCTCAAACCTTGAGCTTATAGGATACTCAAACTCGCCGTAACCTTCCCTAGGTCTGAAGCTCCTCCTCGCTATGAACTTTATCCCATCTAGGTTGGAGGGGCATACGAAGGCTAGGGCATAGCGGGGATGCGGGTCCCTGAGCAGGTTGGGGAAGTAGATGATCTCCTCCGAGTAGGGGGCTGCGGTGGATACCATAGCAGCTCCCCTAACCAACACCCCCCTGCTGTTCTTCTCCACGATAGCGGCCTGTATATACGGGTCTATAAGCTCAGAGGCCTTCCTGCTCCTATCCACCATGGGGGCTACTATAGCGTGGGTTAGGAAGGTGTCGTTGCCGCTGCATCTCTCGTATATCCCTAGGGCGTTCTCGCCGAAGCGTTTATCCCTGTCTCCGAAGAAATCCCAGGCATGGGCTGCGAATATAGCTACCCACATGTTTAGGTAGTCGTAGCACCTGCCGAAGAACCCTAGTAGATTGTCGTAGATTATGTTGAGGGCCTCCCTTATTCTGCGGAGGTCCTCCTTAGAACGGGGTATCATGTATGTTATGTTCATCCTGTCGCCGTTGTGGGGTATTGTGAGCCTGTCTCTATACCTTGGGTCATGCTGGAGGTCGTATATCCTAGCCAGGGTCTGTATAGGTATCTTGAAGGCTGGGTGGTTGAGTACGTCATCCACCCTCCTCCCGTCGTAGTATACCGTAGGCTGCCGTTGCCTGAGGCTCTCTATGTAATCCTCTCCTCTTCTAGCCACCATGCTCAGCCCCTCCCCTCTCAGGTTACGAAGTCAGGCCTATCCTTTAGCTCTGCTGGAGTCGGTGTTAAGAGTTTCCCATCTACAACGCTCTCCACTAGAGAGGCTTCGTCAAACCAGCTTCTAGGAGCTGCATGCCCCCAGAAGGTCTGCCTCCTCGGGTCGTTGAGGGACCATTTAATAGGCTTCCAATCGGGGTCGGCTATCATGTAGTCGCTTGTGTATATCTCCATCCTGTTGCCGTCGGGGTCTCTGACGTATACGAAGAAGGCGTTGGATAGACCATGCCTCCCCGGGCCTCTCTCTATGTTCTTCACCATGTCAGCTCCTGCCAGTATGTCGCATACCTTGATGACGCCGTATAGGTCCTGCACCCAGTAGGCGAAGTGATGCAGCCTAGGCCCTGTCCCGGTCATCAAAGCTATGTCGTGGACGTTCTGCTTCCTATGTAGCCAAGCGGCCCAGAGCACGCCGTCGTCGGTCTCGGTATACTCGGAGACCCAGAACCCCAGCTCCTTAACGTAGTAGTCATACCCGGCTTGGACGTTGGGGGTCTGGCAGTTTACGTGGTCCAGCCTCATGGGGGAGGCCCCCCTGTATAGGTGGAACTGCTGCAGCATCCTCTCCACCTCCTCCATCTCGTGGTAGAACTCAACAGGGAATCCCAGCGGGTCCTGAACCCTTATCGCCTCCCCCTGGCCTTTCTCACGCCCAGCGGGTATCTTAACTACGGGGAGGTTCTTCGCCTTGTAGAACTCGGCCAGCCTATCCAAGTCCTCAGGGTCCGCAACCCTGTATGCGAAGTGGGCTAGGCCAGGTGAGTCGGCCAGCTTCAGGACTAGGCTGTGGTGCTGCCTCTCCTCATAGCCCCGGAGGTATATCCTATCTCCGCTCCGCTCCGTCTCAACAAAGCCCAGCATATCTACGTAAAACCTCCACGCCCTCTCTAGGTCCGTAACCCTAATCTCCACATGTCCTACCCGGGTTATGCTGAACATGAGCGGTTATAAAAACGCCTGATAATAAATAAGGATTTACTGAGAATTTTATAACTAAACGAGAGCAGGGGTTTTATATCATCTCCTCCTGCTTGGCTTTGATAATCCTCTGGACGCTCAGCTCATACACATGGCCTATATCGCCTCTCGTTATTATCCCCACCAGACGCATGCTGGATTGAGAATCAACGACAGGCAGCCTCCCTATACCTTTCTCGGTCATCTTGTCGAATGCGCTGAAGAGCGTCTCGTCGGGCAGAGCTACCGTAACTCTCCTCGTCATTATCTCATCTACAGGTATGTTATGCCGCCCCTCCACCTTAGCTCTAAGCAGGTCTGAGTGGGTTACCACTCCGACGAGGCGGCCGTCTTTAACGACGGGCAAGCCCCTTATTTTACGGTCCAACATTATCTTCATAGCGTCTTCAATCATGGTCTCCGGGGTTATAGATATAGGGTTTGGGGTCATGGCGTCTTTTACTTTTATCTGAGTGAGTAGTGGGATTGCGTAGTCCAGTGAGTGGGCTGGCGAGTCTCGGCGGGTTGGAACTTGGCTTGCGTATATCGTGTGCTTACCCGTGATTACATAAGCTATAACGGTAGCCACCATCGAGGGGACTAGGAGAGAGTAGGTACCGCTCATCTCACTCACCATCAATATAGCCGATATAGGGGCTTTCCCAACACCTCCGAAGAAAGCCATCATACCAACCATGACAAACGCAGCCAAGCTGGTTTTAGTGGGGATATTCAGAGTATCTAATATGGACCATATTAAAGCCCCTGTGAAACCCCCTATAACCAGAGAGGGTGCGAAGGCTCCTCCACTCCCTCCAGAACCTACGGTTAATGAGGTTACAAAGATCTTAGCAACTATCATAGCCACTATAAAGTATATCGAGGTTAGAGCCTCATCCTCCATTAGTATGAGGCGTTGAATCCACCCGTATCCAGTTCCAAGTATGTATGGGAAGAACATGCCTATTACACCTACAGCCAAACCCCCTACCGCAGGCTTGACGTAGTTAGGTATGTTAAGCCTTGTGAAGA
>DQVM01000136.1 GCA_015661775.1 Candidatus Caldarchaeum subterraneum
TATGCCCTGCCTGAAGAAAACTATGATATCACCATCCCAAGGTGATGCGTATATCTCGTTAGGATCGACGGGGGTTATGATTATAATGTCACCTACTTGTAGGACTGGCTCCATACTACCGCTTTTCACCACCAGTATTGGATAGGTTATACCTAGTGGGGCGTGGAGTATAGAAAGTATGAAGAGGAGGAGGATTATAGTGAAGACCGTGAGGTATATTATGTCTGTCTTCTTCATAGCTACTCCTGTCCCTATATCTTTGGAACCTTATGTCTCCGCTGTGCTCTGCTGCGTTCTGTTCTGGGCCTTCTATCAGGTTCTGTAGATTCTCTGGCGCGTCTTCTCTCTCTGCGGTCTTCTCTCTTCCTATGCTGCGTAACTGTTCTGAACAGGCCTAGTATAGACATCCCTACTACTGCCCCTACACCTCCTAAAATCATGACTTTATTCCCTACGTTATCGGGGGTGAACGCTATTACTGTAGATGTTTCTTTATCCGCGTTTATAACGGATGACATGCTTACATTACCTATGTTAGCCACCCATTTATACTCTCCACCGGCTAGGTAAAACTCTACAACCCCCTCATCGTCGGTTATTTCAGAAACAATAAGTTCATTACCTCTATACATAAGCACGTTAACATCCTTTAACGCATTACCGTCAATACCTACAAATGACAACCTATACTTATATACCTCTGTCTTTATCTCAACCTCCTTATCGGAATTCAAATTTACATTATTGTTACCAACTACCTTACCTTGAAATATAACATTCACAGCATAACCTGATTTAGGAAGACGGGTTACAGCTCTACCCGCACTATCTGTAACCAGTTCCCGTACAACTTTATTCTTTAGCTTGACCAATACAGGTGTATTGGTTAGTTCCGTATCATCATCACGTCTAGCTTTTATCGTTAAGTAATATACTTCGGTTTCTAACTCCTCTTCCAACTCATCCGTTTCGAAGTCGATAAATCCATCGAAGACAGTTACGTTTAGATATTCAACCTCAACTCTATAGGTTGTAGCTGGAATATTCTCAAACCTAGCACGGCCATCCTTCACACCACTTTCAAAATATACTGAGCCAGAAGATATCTTAACTATCCCCTCGTCAAGCGGTTCCCCTAAAGAATCTACAGGTACGATACGTATGTCAATTATCCCTCCAGCTTTTATCTGTAGCATACCACTCTGTAAAACTGTGTAACTATCGTCTTGGTAAACCACAACACCATAGTACATTACCTGAATTTCATACTTCCCCTTCGGCAGGTTCTTAAGCTCAGCTACTCCCTCATCATCAGTTTCAGCACCCCTCTCGAATTCATAATCAGTCATTTTAACCTTCACTAACGCACTTAAAATCTTCGCTTCACCATCATAATCATAAACGAGTACACGTAAGTTATACACCTCCGTTATCATCTCAAAGGTTGTTCTATTTTCGTATAACGGTAGTGTACCTTCAAAAACGAGTATATTGTTATAGTATATTTTGATTTTATGCTCTATAGGTAGTAACCCGTTTACAGATAGAGTTCCATTTTCATCCGTAATGAATGTGTCTATTTCTTTATCTTCATACGTTTGTAGTTCTACTTTTGTTTTTATAGCTTCACCTTCATCATTCTTTGTATAAATCAGAATATCAAGTAGAACAGGTTCTATTGTTATTACTTGGTTTTCTTCTGTGATTCTGAACGAACCTCTACCTACCGTATAAGGCCCATGCTTTAACGTATATTCGTATGTTCCTTTTGGTAGGTCAGACATAGGAAGCGTTCCAGTTTCTATATCCTTTTCGTAAGAGAGGATATCTTGAGTTTCAAATGATATGCTGAGCCCCTGGACGTATAAGCTGTTAGCCATATTATCTGTGTTTATCTTTATTATAACGTCGTAAAAATCTGCATTAACTGAATCAACAGTCGGCACAGTTACTATATTATTATATACTATTGAGTTGCCAAACTTAATTTCAAGTATATAATCTCCTTCAGGTATTAGTCCGAAGTTTATCATTCCATTGGTGGTTTCTACATAACTAGTTATTGGGTTATTGGATAGATCCAGCAACCGGCCCGATATTGTTATATCGTCCATTAAGTTTTCTCCATCATAATCATATACTCTTACTGAGTATGTCCTCAAGTTAGTATTAATTATGTGTGTTTTATCGCTTCCAAGTATTTCCACTACCCTATCTGCTGAATAGATTTGTAAGTTGTTATAAAAGACTTGGATTGAATACTCCCCTTCTGGCATGTAGTTAAATGTTACGTATCCTGTTATGTCTGTAGTATCTTGCTCAAACGCTGCCCCATCGCCGGCATCCTTGTTATACCAAACCTTAACTAAAGCCCCCTCAACTGGGTCTCCCTCAGCGTTGTTAACCTTTATTCTAAGACGGTAAACATTAAGCGTAAGCTCTATCCTCAAACTAGCCTCGTCGAAGCCCCTAGTATATTCATACACTATCCCTCTGTTAATTACGTTAATGTCGTAAGAGCCGAAAGGCATTAAAGTGAACTTAACTTCACCATTACTATATGTTTCTCCAGTCTCTGTTACAGACGATTCTTCAGAATGGGTTACTGTAACATCAACGTTAGGTATAGCCCGCCCAGCCCCATCTCTTACGACGATTACCATATCATCTACAGTCACGTTCAAAGTAATTGTTGATTTTCCTCCAGGATCGAAGTTGCTTTCGGAAAATACAACTATACCACGATATCTTACTTCTACTAAATCTTGAATAGCATTAGGATTAATCTCTGCGCTTACTTCTCCGGCGCTGTTGCTTGTTCCCTGTAGTGTAGTGTTTATGTATAGTTCTGCGCCTGGAATGGGTTGTTCGCTGACCTTAGTCCGTATCTTAAATAATACCTCAGATGATGCGTTTGCTTGGTTGGTTGTAAAATTCATTATGGAGACTAGTATGAGTAATGTTAGTGTTATTACGGATATTAACGTATGTCGATTTTTCCTGATATTACATTTTACCATGTTTATTCAGTATTTTTAATCTTCCGGGAGAGTTTATTATATGTTTCTCTTTTGCCGACCTTCCGCAGGTATTATTTTGAGATTATTTGGATGCTGATATTGTTTCTAGGGTCCATTTTATCGAGTTTATTATCTCTCTTAGCCGTGGTTCCTCTCTATAGTTGCGTATTATTATTTCCCGTACTATTCCGTTGTCGTATATTACTTCGTAGTTCATGGTCTGCTCTGGGGATATTTTCCCCTCTTCTACCTGCTGCAGGTCGGATTCCACGTAGTTGTCTAGAATTTTCTTTATTAGAAAGGATGAGAAGGGCCTGTCATCTTGTGTTACTTTTATCTCTGGATTTATTATTATCCGTATTTCGTTCTCTGAAAGCGCCATTGTGGCTAGTAGCTGGCCTGTTCTGCTTCTTAGCCTTCTTAATGTTGTTTCATCTGTTTTTGTAGGTTGTTCAGCTGCTTTTTTGAAGCTTTTACTTATAAGCTCTTTATCTATCAGTTCACGTATCTCCTTTAAGGCTGTGACCTCCCGTTCTAGCTCAGCTATCTTTTCTTCTAGATAGGTCTTTATCTCAGCTAGTTTCCTTAGATTTTCCTGTTCTGTTTCCACCTTCTTCTCAACTCCCTATAATTAGGATTAACTCGGTTGTTTTATATCTTCTTACATTATACGCTTACCTTCTCCGCCTCGGTTATTTTCTTCAACTGTCGGTTGTACATCTCTATTATCTCCTCGGCGGTTGTAGCATCCTCTGGTTTCTTATCTGTTCTTAATCTACCAGTATATCTCGGAAATCTTATAGCTAGGCCGGTGTCTTTCTTTATCTTGTCTCTAGCGCATGTATGTACTGGGCTTTGTGTTATCTCCGCTCCTATAACCTCTATTACTATCTTGGGTTCAAACCATACATCGGCTTCCATAATAGACTCAACACGAGCGTGTTTATGGGATAGTTTAAGAGACTCTAGCATTTGGTGGAATTTCTCTAAATCCTCGTCAGTGAATCCAGAGCCTACCTTACATACTGTTTGGAAAGTATCTCTTGTTTTATCATACACAGCCAGGAGGAGAGCCCCGTATCTTCCGCTTCTCTTTCCACGGCCGTAGAAACCACCTACGATAACCAAGTCTACAGTATCTATCATCTCGCTCTTATAATCCCGTTTGTATTTTATCCATAGCCAGCCTCTTGCACCCGCCCTGTATATAGACTCCTTTCCTACAGCTTTAACCATCACTCCTTCACATCCTGCAGCTACGGCCTCTTCGAAGAAGCGTTCTAAAGTTTCCTTATCACCTACGAGTATAGCCTTGCTAAGTCTAGTCATTTCAGACTCCTGCAAAATACTCTCTAACGCATGTCTTCTCTCCAACAGTGGTTTAACAGTGAAGTCTTCACCATCTATATACAGTACGTCGAAGAAGAACATGTTTACGGGGTATTCTTCGATGGCCTTCTCTATCTCTTTTTTCCTTTTTCTATGCATAAGCTCTTGGAATGGAAGCATCTCACCTGTGTTTACATCTATAGCTACTGTTTCACATTCAAGTATTGTTTCTTTAGCTTTTATCTGTTTTTTAACTTCTTCAACGACATCTGGGTATTGGTGTGTTATGTTCTCCTGCCGCCGTGAGTAGATTATTATTTTATCGTTAGATTTGTGAATTTGCATACGTTCTCCATCGTATTTATACTCGGCCATTCCCTTACCGTCTAGCTTCTCTAGTATTTCATCCGCAGACGCTAGACGTTCAGCCAGCATGGGTCTTATTGGCTTTCCTATTGAGATTTTGAACTTCTTTATTCCTTCAAGCCCCTCGGTTGCCGCTACCTTAGCCACCAACCCTATATCAGAGCTTATGTTATAGGCTCTTTCGAAGTGTTCTCTTACATCTTTAGAGCCTCCGTAGAGTATTGCTAGGGCGTCTAGTATGGTCATATCAGCTACTCCTAGCCTCATCTTACCTGTTACTATCCTTAGGATGTGTTTGGCTTCTTTCGGGGAGGCCTGCGCTAGGAGACCAGCGAGGATCTGTATCTTAAGGTCTATCGAACCCTCTCCTGTTGTTTTAGCTATTTTTTCGAAGAGGCTATAGACCTTCTCTACTGTTAGAGGTTCTGAGAATAGGGTCATCTGCTCCTTCTTAGTTATAACAGTCTCCGCTACTAGGCCTAGGTCACCAAGTTTAGCCATATACTCAGAGAGCTGCTTATCCGTTATGTTAGTTACTTGCTTTAATGCTCTCAACGCCAGCTTATCTGCTATACCCAGCTCTAGACCAACATACTCAGGATATACCACCCCTAATGTCAAGTAAACAACCTTATCTATTGTTTCTGAAGGAGTTTTATGGAAGAGCGATACTAGTATATCAGTCATCTCTATCCTACTAGTTGTTTTTTCCAATCGTTCAAAATACTCTACTAATTCGCTGAATAACAAGATCCCCCGGCCTTTAATGTTTCATACTGAAATAAAAATCATACAGAGTCTCTGATTATTACACTCGGATTATTTCAGCACCGCTATTCCTAGCTCTAGTTATTATAAACGTAGTGTCTGGGAATTTTTCGCCAATTTCCCTTATGCATTCAACGGCTTCTTTCCTTGAATCTGTAAAACCATATACCGCGGGGCCCCATGAGCTTTGGCCTAGACCTGTTAAACCGTATTTCCGGAATTGTTCTAATATTTCTTGGGATTTTCTGCTGGCTATTACTCTGCCTTGGATTGGTTTAAACTGCTCCCCCACCAGTTTCTGAATCTCCTCTAACGCTGAGCCGAACTCCTCCAACTCCTTATCCAGTAAGGCGGGTATTAGCTTCACTAAGATTAACCTACATATTTTATCAGCATAATACGATGGGGGCCTAGGTAGTTTTTTGAATACTTCCTTTTCGTATTCCTCACTATACCCTACTTCTCCCTTTGGTATGGCTAATATTACTATCCATTCCTCGGGAAAGTTTTGAATCATTACCGTTTTGCTCATTTCATCCACATTTTTTCTTATCGGCGCGTTAATTATGAACCCTCCAGTCTTGAAGGCTTCAATACCTATTTTAGATATTCTTCCTCTTCCAAACATCTCAGCTATATTATCTACGTCTAGGTTTAACTGGTATAGTTTTGATAATGCTACTGCGGTTGCTAGTATTGTTTGAGTAGTTGCCCCTAAGCCTTTATGAGGGGGAAGGTGCTTAACCATGTTTATGTACGCGTTATGGTTTAAAGAGGATATGACATGCATTACGATTGGTTTTACTTCCTCAGGAGCTTCTACAACTGTTTTCTTCGAGCTCTCAGCCTCTAGTATTAGCTTAGGTTCTTGGATAGCTAATCCTATTGAGCCGTATATCCTGCCCAGTCCCCCATCCAAGTCGATTATACCGAGGTGAATCCTACCCCCGGCCTCTATCCTTACCTTCACGTTACTATTAAGATACCATTATTCATGGTGTATGTAATAAATATACTCGTTTTGAACTATGTTGATAAAACCATATATCTACGGATTATAGCTTTTTCGTGAAAAGAAGTTGAACAACATCCCAGATGTCCAGTCGGAAAAGCCTAAGATACCTATCCCAATCTCAAGAGTCTTTCTCACCGATATAAGCCTACCAGGCGGGGAGGTTGTGTTTGATGGCAGGAAGATAACGCTTAACCCTGAGATTAAAGCAGGGATTAACCTACCTCACAGCCAGAGGGGAGTTCATGCATCGCGAATCTACGAGGCCGTCAAGTATTCTATTGAATTACTAAATAAGCAACTTAGAGGTTTTGAAGATTTGGCCTCTACAATAGCTGAGGAACTGCTTAGAAAAAACAGCTACGCAACTCATTCATACGTAAGTCTAAAAGCTACAACATACTATACTCAAAGAACTCCAGTAACAAACTTTGAGACTATTGAAAAGATCCGCATATTAGAGAAGGCCGAGGCTACACGAAGAGCAGACGGCGGGATAAAAGTAAACGCATACCTAGGTGCTGCAACGATAGGAATGACAGCATGCCCATGCGCAAAAGAAATCGTAAGAAGTATCTTCAATAGATTAACAGGAAACCAAATAGACAAGGACCTCCCTCTAGGGACTCACATGCAGCGAACATACGGGAGAATTATGGTAGAGAAGTTTAACGGCTTAAAGCTTTTCGACTTAATAGATATAATAAGTAACTCTATGAGCAGTAGAACCTTTGAATTGCTTAAAAGAGAGGATGAAGCTAGAGTAGTTATAGACGCTATTGATAATCCAAAATTTGTAGAGGACGTGGCGAGGGAGATTATTATACACCTAATCTCGAAATACCCATATATCCCCGACGATACCACAGTTGAAGCCCATGTAAAGGCTCTGGAGAGTATTCATTCCCATAACCTCGCCGCATCGATTACTATTAAAGTAGGAGAAGTTAAGAACCTGATGAGAAAGAAACTTGGAGTGGAAGAAGAAAATCTATGAACATGCGGTGAAAGAGCTTAACATAGACACGGCTAAGGATAGAGAAGCAGCGTATATTCTCTCTAAGATGATATGCAGCTACAGCAGTAGCTTAGACGAAGTTAAGCTAATACTATCTAAGTTTAAGACAGCTATAGTGCTGGGCGCAGGCCCCTCGCTGGAGCAAGATGTTGAAAATGCTGCCCGACTAGGGATTATTGATAAAGCAGGAATAATAGCAGCCGACGGGGCTGCGTGTTTGCTTCTAAAATATAACATAACACCACATGCTGTTGTATCGGATTTGGATGGGCCTCGTGATTGTTTACTAAAAGCCAGCGAACTTGGGTCTTTTATCTTCGTGCATGCACACGGGGATAATATAGCGTTAATCAGAGAAATAGTTCCTCTGCTTCTGCGCGGTAAGATACTAGGCACTACACAGGTGGAGGAGATAGCGTGTTTGTATAATTTTGGCGGTTTTACCGATGGTGATAGGGCTGTACTGCTCTGCGAGACACTTGGAGTTGATAGAATAATTCTGGCTGGGATGGATTTTGGTTTTGAGATTGGTAAATACTCTAAATCTGGCGAATTAACCAGTAAGGAGCTGGTACGTAAACGGAAAAAGCTTCGAATAGGTAAAATGGTGTTGGAGGAGTTTGCTAAAAACAGTAAAGTTGAGTTGTATGACGCGACTTCAGGCTCTGGGGGAATAAAAGGGTTTAAAAAAATAACATGGGAGAGGACTAAGGAACTAGTGGAATAACCTTATATCTACATAATGTAGAGCGAGAAATTATAGTGGAAAGGCTCCGGTGATGCAAAGATGCTAGGTTCACTCTTAGAAACTCACAAACGATACAACCCCCGCGAGGTAGAGAAACAGGTAGCGGAGTGGTGGAGCAGAAACGACATAATCAAAAAGACATTTGAGAAGAATAAAGAAGCTCCAGTTTTTTCATTTTTAGAAGGGCCTCCGACGGTAAACGGTTATATGCACATAGGCCATGTCCGCGGGAGGGTCTACAAGGATATAGTCCTACGGTACATGAGTATGAAAGGCCTTAACGTGTGGCGTAGAGCGGGTTGGGACTGTCAAGGCCTCCCTACCGAGATAGAGGTTGAGAAACGCCTCAACATAACGTCAAAAAAAGACCTAGAGAAAATAGGCCTAGAAAGGTTCGTAGAA
>DQVM01000060.1 GCA_015661775.1 Candidatus Caldarchaeum subterraneum
CCTATAACATACCCGACATAACCAGCCTGCTGAGCTGAGGTGGGGCGGATGGCCTGGAGAAATACCGTACTTTTGTTACTAGCCCTCACGGCCCTGACGGCGGCATCCCTCCAAACGGCCCTAGCCACGTCCCATCAGATAAACCAACAGACAGGTGATAAGCTATACATCGTAACAACACTCCCCGTGATAGCAGATATAATAAAAAACATAGCGGGGGAATACGCCGTCGTTGAGAGCCTAGTCAAACCGGGGATAAACATAGCCAGCTACGACATAACACCTAGGGACTCGGCCAAGATGGCTGAGGCAGACATCTTCATCTACGTCGGCTACGGAGCTGAGGAGGTTCTTGGGATTTACGCCGAGAGCATAAGAGACGGGGCCCCGGTCTTTAAGCTGCTTGACCACATACCCGACGCAGACGCTGAGGAGCCTTACTTCTGGCTAGACCCTATGAAGGTTGAGAAGCTAAGCTGGAAAATAACAGAAGCGCTATCCCAAGTAGACCCGGGTAACGCCGAGAATTACATAAGAAACACGAGGGCCTTCTCAGAGAAGCTGAGAGAGCTTGATGCGTGGATTATGAGTAGGGTAGGTGAAATCCCTCCTGAGAAGAGGAAGATAATAAGCGTTAGGGATACGCTGAGCCACTTCGCATCAAGATACGGTTTGGAGGTAGTTGGGTATGTAACAGCGTATGCAGGGACTTACGAGCCTCAGTCAAAATCCGTAACAGAGCTGGCCGACAGAGCAGTAAAAGAGCAGGTGAGCATATTCTTCATAGAATACGAGGAGTCAGCCACCACGTTGAGGGAGGTGGTAGAAACCGTAGCGGATGAGATAAACGTAGAAACCGTAGAGTTCATCTACATCGAATCCCTAGCACCTCAGCATGGAGTAAGAACATACATAGACCTAATGAGAAGAAACACAGAGACGATAGTAAACGCATTAACACAGGACTTAGACAAACCCAGCGTAAAACAAACCACCCAGAGCATATTCCCCATTAACCTGCTGCTGGAGCCCTTCAAGTACGAGTTTATGCAGAGGGGGTTGGTAACTTTATTGTTTGTGGTGGTGGCTGCTGCTCTAGTCGGTTCATTCGCAGTGCTTAGGGGATGGGCTATATTCGGGGATGCTCTTGCCCACGGCGGTGTGGCTGGGCTTGTGATGGCTTACTTAATCAGGATAGACTATTTCCTAGGTGCTTTGATATCTGGGTTGTTTGTAGCCCTAGCTGTAAGCACGGTGGAGAAGAAAACAAGACTTAGGACAGACGTCATAATAGCGTTCACGTTCACATCCATGTTTGCGCTCGCTATCGTGATATTGTCATACATGGGAGGGGTTACGGTCTCTATAGAGGATATACTCTTCGCAGACGTTACAGCGGTCTCGGTGGAGATGATGCAGAGGACGTTAATCACCACAAGCCTAGTTATGGTTTTTGCGTTAACGTTTAGGAAGGCGCTGCTGATATACACGGTGGACCCTGTGATGGCCTCGTCTATGGGTTTCAGGACAACCGCAATCCACTACGGTCTTTTGATAATACTTGCCGTAGCGATAATATCAGCGTTCATGACGATAGGGGCCATACCAGCCATAGCCTCGCTCATCATACCTCCCGCAGCAGCCTTCATAAGCAGCAGAACCCCCACCGAGTTTATCACCAAGAGCGTAGCTATAGCGGTGGCATCCTCCTTCGCAGGCCTTTACATATCCTACTACGTAAACACCAACGTGGGGGCCGCTACTATACTGGTGGCCGCCCTGATATTCATCATCCTCCTTCTAGCTAGGAGGCGTTAAACCTCTATCATATTCTTTATCCAGAGGACGTAGAGTGATAGGAAGAGGGCTATTGAGGCTAGGGCTGCTATGAACCAAATCGCTACGAGCAGAGGGTATATTGGTATAAGCTGTGATGCTGCTAGGATTGTTGTTACTTCTATCCAGCCTATGAAGAGGTGGAGCAGGGAAGCTGATATTGGAAGGAGGCAGCCTCTTAGCCTCCCATCCTTAACACCTGCTAGGGCTATTGGCGTTACTCGTCTTATAGCCTATCACGGGCCTTCAATACACGTCGCATGAGACGGCCAGTTTGCTTGGTGCTGAGGAGTAGGTTGAGGTGAAGAGGGATAATACGCTAACCGCCACGAGTAGCTTCAGCTTCTCAGCAGGCTGCTTCACCTAGCAGCAACCCCACCTCCTCTAACTAGGTTTGCGATGAAGATGGCTTGGGCCAACGCCAGCAACGCTCCGAAGGCTGTAAGCAGGGTTATCTGAATATCTGCTGCGAATGGGATGGGGTAGGCTCTTCTAGGCACGCCACCCACACCCATCGTGGCCATCACGTACATGAGGCCGAAGCCAGCTACGGTGGTTAGTATAATGTGTAGGTATGATAGCTTCTCGTCATCCCCCCTCCCCCGGAGTAGCTGGAAGTGATGATACACAGCCCCTATCCAGATTAGGGTTACCGCTATTAGGATAGTCATGAGGTGTGCTGTTACGTAGTATGTTCCGTGTAGGCGGTAGTTCCATCCTATCGTCCCCAGCTGCATGGCTAGGAAGCCGTCTGTTACGTAGAGGGAGAAGCCGAGGAGGACGGCTAGGGATGCTGGCCTTATCTTAAGGCCATACCTCCACCCCGTAGCTAGGATGTTGAAGACGGAGAAGGCGGCTCCGAATCCTGTAAGCCAGCTGGCAAGCTGCCCCACGTAGCTCAATCCTATCGGCTGGGTTGATGACATGGTGAAGAGGTGATGCGGGAAGGCGAAGGCCGCAGCTACCGTGTAGAAGATTATAGCGAATATCCCCAGCTTCTCGCTGTATAACCTAGGCTCCCTCTCAACGTCAGCGGTGTAGCGGGGGATTATCCAGTAAACAGTACCTATAGCCATAATCCCCATAGCCTCCATCAGGTTATGCGCCCAAGGCCAGAAGAGGTAGTTGAAGTTCACAGCCTCAAGGAACCATGATATACCCGTCAGCGGGATTACGCCGAGCAGGGCAGCCCCTATCAAGGCGGCTGTCGCTAGTATAGGAGCTCCTATCGGGGGGACTACGAAGATGAAGGGGAGCATACTAGCCATGCCTGAGGGGCTTAAGGTTCCCATGAACCTCTCCATAACCAGCTGCTCCTTTGTCTTGCCGAAGAAGAGTATCTTGGCTAACGAGGCTGGGTAGAGGGCTATTATAGCTATTAGGAGCAGGACAACCCCCCATACGAAGAGCGTCAGCATGTCTATGCTCCACAGCCCCTTAAAAGCCCCCGCAGCGGGGAGGGGGAACATAAGCGTGTACGTTACCCTAACACCCGCTAGGGCTGAGGCGAGCAGCATGGCTAGGCTTATGTTGAGCAGGAGGTAGAGGCTGAGGAAGAGAAGCCCCCTTATCGGCTTGCCGTAGCAGAACCCCGCCCTGATGAGGGAGAGGCCCGCCATAAGCTGGAAAACACCCCCGAAGGTCATGAGTATCCCGTGTACCGTGAGGGCTTCGTAGTAGGCTGGGACAGCAGCGGCCCCAGTTACGTGGAATAGAACCATCAGCAGCCCAGCCGCCCCGCCTGCCAAGAACCAAGCTAGGGCTGTGTAGAACATCAGCCGGGGGAGGAGGGTTAGGGAGGATAGGCTCATCTCCTCAGCCAACCCCTACCCACCCCCAGCCCCTGCTACGGTGAAGACCGCAGACATGAAAGCATGCCCATCCCCGCAGAACTCCAAGCACCTCAGCGTATACACCCCCGGCTCTAGAGTAAGCAAGACCTGCTCCCGCATACCCGGCATAAGCATAAGCGTAACCAGCAGCTCGCCGTCTGGGCTGTAGATGCCTGTTGAGTGCAGCGTATCCGTGCTCCACGCCACGACTCTAACAGGCCTGCCGGCTTCTAGGGTGGTGGTGCTTAGGTTATAACCCCACATAAAAGCCTCCACCTCCAGGACCTGCTCCCCGGCGGCTGGGACGGCTAGCGCAGGGTCTCCAACCCCCGCAGGTATCCAGCTTAGGCTGCTCACGTTAACCGCCGTCCAGATAGACGCCACCAGCATGAGCCAAAGCACCTCAGCCACCGCGAGCCTCTTCTTAGAGGTGTTGAGGAGCTTCTCAGCCTGCCTGCCTCTTCTTACGCTCAGGAAGACCAGCAGGAAGAACACCACTAGGAACGGTGATGTGACGTAGAGGAGTATGAGGAGGGCTCCTAGGCTGCTTCCCCACATGCCCTAGCGGCTGCGTGTTAATACCATTATTAATGTTTTATTAGCTAAATAATATAATAAACAAATATATAGCATATATAAGGGTTAGCCCCAGCTCCAGAACCTAGCAGCCATAGCCTCGTCCTCACCATGCCTGGAGGCTGCATAAACCGCCAGAGCCAGCGAGATTACGTAGTCGTCATGCTCCCTCCCCCCGGCGCCGTAGCCCAGCCTAGGGCCGTGCTGCACAGCCCTAAAGACCCTGAGCTGCGTAATCAGCTTCTCCTCCGAGGCGGGTATAACGAGCCTGCCGCTTCGCATGGCGTTGGAGAGCGTTACTACTAGAGCCTCCTTGACGGCTGCCGTTATCGTAACACCTATGATTTGGCCTGCCTTCCTGGAGAGCATCTCGTAGAGGGGAATACCCAGCCCCGTCTTATCCACGTAAACCGCAGCGGGGTTCAGCGAGTTGATTAAATCAAGTATAGTAGCCAGCTGGGTGTTGAAGTCCTGGTTCCGCAGCTCCCTTGTCAGTATTATCCGCAGCTTCTCTTCTCCAGTCCTCTCAACAGCCGTTATTACCGTAGCATCCCTGTAGCGGCCGAAGTCTATCCCCACGTAAACCGGGTTATCCGTCTCGTGTGGTTTTGGTGTGTAGTCGCTGACGCATGATAGGATAACTTCATACGGGAAGGCGGCGTTCTCCTCGTCTAGGAACTCCAGCTCCATCTCCTGAGCCCACTCTAGGGGGTTTAGCGTCTTCCTGAGCGCTTCCACGTCCTCCCTAGAGATGTGGGGGGCCATGCTGTAGTGTATCCTGTGTAGGCTCCATGTTCTTTTCTCCATAGCGTCTTTATACGCTTCGTAGAACCAGCCCCTCTTACCCTTCGGCGTTGAGACCAGCGTTACCCTCCCGTTTCTAGCCGCTGTTGTGAGCATTACTGCAGCCTTTAGGCCTGAGTCGTCCCTGAACATCCCCGCCTCATCCACATAAACGAAGTCAGCCCTATACCCTCTTATTGCGTCGGGGTTGTTGGGTAGGCTCACCACTCTACTCCCGTTGCCCAGCTCAAGGTAGCTGCCGGACTCCCTAACAACGGTATCAAGGACATAGACAGCCCCTCCCTCGCTTATCCTAACCCTCCTCAGAGAAGACACTAGGCTCCGCATCTTCCTAAAGACCTCAACGCTCTGCCTCAACGAATACGAAACTACAAGGGCTGTGCTGTTATCATGTAGTAGCGACTGTGTCAGCGCCTCTAAGGCTATCGTGAAGCTCCCGCCCACCGCTCTTGACTTGAGAACAACCCTAAACCTAGAGCAGTCGTCTATCAACCTACGTTGCCAGCTGTAGAGCCTTATCCCAAGTCCTGCGGCGTCTAGGAGGAGCTGGGATATCTCACTCGTCTTCATACCCCCTTAAACCCTTAGAAAGCTTAGCTAGGCATCTAGATACTATACGCCTCAGCATCTCCACGTCATCCTTCGTTTTAGCAGCTGCTTCAACATACACGTAGCCATCCTGAACTCTAACCACACACCTAACGCCATAAACCACGTAGTCCACGTCTCTACCCTCCCTCCTCCTAGGTTTAACCAGCCAAGACATGCTCATCTAGGGCCGTTTAACGGTTTGATAAGAGCCTGAGAACCTTAGGGCCGCCTCCAGCCTAGCCACCTTATAGGCCAAAACTGCAACCAACGCCTTCAAGTCATACCCGCCGTCTCTCCTTAATATTGGGGGAAGCTCTTCTGCTATGAAGCCTATTTCCTCTTCTTTTCTTCCTTCTTTTCGTTGGTATTTCCTGGGTTTGGGGAGTTGTATTTC
>DQVM01000153.1 GCA_015661775.1 Candidatus Caldarchaeum subterraneum
GGGGAGAGGATGGTAATGCTCAAAGCCGTTAAGCCTGACGTGGCTATAATACATACTCAACGCTGCGACGAGATGGGATACGCCCAGATGTGGGGGAACTACGGTATCGTTAGAGAGGCGTGCCAAGCAGCTGACAGGGTGGTGGTAACAACGGAGGAGATAATACCGCATGAGGAGATAACCAAAGACCCCAACTCAGTCGTATGCCCCCCGCATAAAGTAGCAGCAGTAGCTAAGGTGGAATACGGCGCCCATCCATCCCCTCTAGCAGGCTACTACAACAGGGACCACAGCTGCTTCAGGGAGTACTACGAGGAGAGCAGGACGCCGGAGGGGTTCAGGAGATGGCTCTCCAAGTGGGTTCTCCAGCCCAGGTCGAGGGCTGATTACCTACGCTTAATTAGGCTCGACGAGATTAGGGTTAAGAATCCAATAGAGGCGGGGGTGAGGGTTTACGGATACTAGCACCCATGAGCTTATGATCTCCGCAGCTGCCCGGGAGATAAGAGACGGGGAGCTGGTCTTCGTAGGGATGAGACTACCCCTACTAGCTTTTAACCTAGCCAAGAGCATCTGGGCCCCAAACGCTATAGGAATCTTCGAGGCAGGGCTTCTACGGGAGAACGTATGCCTAGAGTATATCCATACGATGTGCGACCTACCCTTACAGACCGGCGCATCATGGCTGACGGGTCTTCTAGAGGTTATGTCATGCCTGCAGCGGGGGGAGGTGGACCTAGGGATTATAGGAGGTGCCCAGGTTGATTCTTCAGGGAACGTAAACAGCACGTTAGTTAAGACGGTAGAGGGTGCGAGGCGCCTCCCCGGAAGCGGCGGGGCATGTGATATAGCCGTGCTATCCAAGAGGCTGGTGGTTGTAATGCCTCTAGAGGCTAGGCGGGTCAGGAGGCGGGTGGATTACATAACCTCGCCATGCGGAGCCGAGGAGGTGACGCTGGTGACTGATAAGGCTCTTTTCAAGAAGGGGCGAGGTGATGAGAGGCTTAGGGTAGTAGGCATATACAAGGGGGTGGAGCCGGGGGATGTGCTTAGGGAGGCTGGGGAGATGGTCTCTAAAGAGGAGCTGGAGGAGGTGGAGGAGGTTAAGCCTCCTACCGAGGAGGAGCTCCGGGTTTTGAGGAGGCTGGATAAAGAGGGTTTCTGGACCAGGAGGAGAGGCTAGTCGAACATTATGGATTCAGCGAAGGTCTCCACCATAGTCCTCACATGCTCGAAGCTGCTGGTGGACTCCTCATACTCTAGGTGCAGGTAGGGTATGCCCTCCCTGTCCAGCGAGTGTTTATAGATTATGTAGTCGTATAGCGCCGGTTCGCAGAACTTCGGGGTTATGAATACAACCCCCTCAGCCTTCGTCCTCTTTATAACCTCCAGCATATGCTTGTGCTTGTCAACTGAGGGGTGGTAGCGTACCGTCAGGGGCTGGGGGTTCTTGACATACGCCTCCGCCAGGGCTCTTACCGGGTTTCCGGCGTCGGGGTTCACCTCACCAACCCACCTAGGGCCTATGAGGGCTTCATCCCAGACGATGTAGCAGCCGGCATCCTCTATCGTCTTCATAAACATTACTGGAGGCTGTTCGCAGAAGTTCCCCACCACAACAACCCTAACCCTGTCAGCGGGCCTTAAATCCCTTGAGAGAACCTCCTGCACAAGACCCTCCCCCATCTTCAGGAACTCCTCCACTGGCATGAACTCGGCAGCCCTAACTGCTGTGTAGTACTCGTGGTAGGGGAGCAGCCACGGGGATTCCCTCCTTATCTCAAGTAGGGTTTTCAGCAGCTGCCTCTTGCGGTTGAAGAGCCTTATAGCTTCTCTCAGCCTCCCGTCATCCAGCCCTACCCCCGAGACCTGCTCCAAGCCTTTTACAACCCTCATATACTCAGCCTCAAGGTAATCTACTGCATTCTCCGAGGAGTTGTTTATGGGGTAGTGGATGTAATCTATGTGGTGCCTCTCCTTGAAGTTCCGCATCATTATACCCGAGAGGTTCCTAGCTACGTCGCAGATGTTGGAGAAGATTAACGCCTCGAAGGGTTCCAGCAGGTTTTGGGAAGCCAGCTGGAAGACGCTCTTGGTTATGCTGCATACGAAGGACTGGGTGTGGGCTGTAGCTATGTCTAGGGGCAGCCTGCCGGAGGCTCCCAGCAGGTTTACTGGGAGCATGTTGAGGGCGTGGGCCATCTCCTCAGGGAAGTAGACGGGGAAGTATCCTAGGGCTTTCCTCCCCAGCCTCTCCTTCCATCCCCTCACTTGGTTGAAGGTTGTGTAGGAGTCTTCCACCACCTCCTCGAATACCGCTAGCGGTGTTGTTCCTTCCTGTATCTGGGCCATTACGCAGCCTGCACCTCCCGTTTCTTAAGCAGCCTCCTATACCCCAGTACAGCAGCCCCCACAGCACCTGCGTAGAAGAGCTCAGGGGATGCGTTGGGTTTCATCTTGAGCTTCTCCTCCAGCGCCTTCGGTATAGCAGGGTTGAGAACCAAACCTCCCGTTAGGGTTACCTCAGGCTCCACACCCACCTGCTTCAAGGTTATGACAACCCGGCCTATAACAGATAGGTGGGCGCCCATCAGTATATCCTCCATCGGCACCTCTTGGGTTACTAGGTTTATCACCTCCGACTCTGCGAAGACTGAGCAGACCGTGGATATCGGGACAGGGTTCTTGGACTGGAGGGCGATTTTGCCTATTTCACTTATTTCGAAGCCTGTGTAGTAGGCTATCTTCTCTAAGAACCCTCCCCCGCCTGCTGCGCATTTCTCGGTGGAGCGGAACTTCACCACCCTACCCCTCTCGTCTATCTTAGCGGCCCTTGAGTTGCCTGCTCCTATGTCTAGTACGCAGCGGGTGTTGGGGTAGAAGAGCCTAGCCCCCCTGCTGTTGGCAGTTATGTCTGTTACGTTTATGTCCCTGAAATCCACCCTATACCTACCGAACCCCGTTGCTACGACATATTTCACGTCATCCTCCCTAAGCCCCAGCTCCTTCAAGGCTGAGCCGTATACCCCCCTCGCCGTCTTGGCGAAATCAAATGTTGTCCTAGTTACGTTTTTGTAGATTATCTTAGCCCCGTCCTCCATGACAGCTATCTTCGTATTCCTAGTCCCTACGTCTATTCCTACTGTTATCACCATCTCCGGCTCCTCACCTCTTTACCTTAACCTCCTGGGCAGCCCGTAGCTTCTCTAGGCCGAATAACGCAGCCCCTATAGCTCCGCAGTACATGGTTAACGGTGATGTGTTTATCTTCATGTTGAGCTGCTCCTCCAACGCTTTCACCATACCCACGTTCTGGGATACTCCCCCCGTGAAGGTTAGCTCAGGTACTATCCCCACCCGCCTCAGCAGGCCTATAGACCTAGTAGCCATAGAGACGTGAACCCCGTAGAGGACATCCTCCACGCTGTTCCCCCAAGCCAGCTGCTCCATCGTCTCCGTCTCGGCGAAGACGGCGCATGTGCTGCTTATCTTAACCGGTTTCTTACCTTTCAGCGACAGCTCCCCCACCTCCTTCAGGCTGAGCCCCAGAACCTTAGCAGCCCCCTCTATGAACCTCCCAGTACCTGCTGCGCATTTATCGTTCATGCAGAAGTCTATAACCTCCCCTCGTTCGTTTATCCTAATCGCCTTGGTATCCTGCCCTCCCATGTCCAGGACTGTTCTGGTGTTGGGGAAGAGGTAATGCGCCCCCTTTGCGTGGCAGCTTATCTCGGTAACCTGCAGGTGGCCGAAGGTTATGTTATACCTTCCATACCCCGTTCCTACTAGGAACTTAACCCTATCCTCCGTAACCCCCGTTTGCCTCAAAACCTCGGCGTAAACCTTCCTAGCCGCCTCAACTATCTTAACACCCGTCATCAAAATTGCTGTAGCTACTAGGTTTCCCTCATCATCCACCAACGCTGCCTTGGTATACGTAGACCCCGCGTCGACACCCGCTACGTAGAACCCAGCCACCCTCATTACACCCCCTTCCTTATAGATAACGCCTCGAAGAAGGCGTCGACCCTGTTCTTCAGCTGAGCCTCAGCGTAGTAACGCGGGTCCACATGGTCAGACTCTATATGCAGAGCAGGTACATCCAGGTCTTTTATCAGATACTCCCTTATATCCCCGTGGCCCATAGAGAATGAACGGCAGCTTTTGATTGAGTGGATAACAACTCCATCAGCCTCGTATTCTTTTACGTATCTCCTTATCAGGTCTGTTCTCATAAGCATGTTCCAGTTGCAGTAGGCGTGTATCATGTACTCTGCTATTGACTCGATTGGCTTATCTGGGTTGAGCTCGAAGGCGTCTACGTCAACTATGCCTGCTACCTTTGGGTATGTTGAGGCTACGCATCTGGCGTTCCAGCTTTTGAACAGGTTCCAGAATCGTTTGAAGAAGGGGTAGTTGGGGACGCCTTCGAAGACCAGTCGGAACTTCTCTTCAGGTGTTGGGCCTATGTTCTCCTCATACCGTCTCCGCAGCTCCTGTAGTAGGGTTTTGTAGAAGTTTATGCATTCTTCTGTTCCTCTTATTAGTGTTATTGCGGACATGTAGTAGATGGCTTCAAAGTAAGCGTCTAGGGGTGAGGGTTTGAGCCTGCCCATGTGTAGGCATCTCTTCCAAAGCTCCCAAGCCTCCTTAGATAACGTGATGTACTCCTTTAGCTTCTCCTCATCGTATCTGACTCCTGTAAACTGCTCCAGCTTAGGTATGAGCTCCTCCAGCTGGGCTGCTACGTATTTTATGTCATGCCTAGCTACGTGTCCGTCGTAGTTCCTTACATACGGTATGTCAACCGTGAATAGCGGGGTTTTGTTAAGGTACTGGTACTGCTCCCACCAGTGGATGTATATCTGGCAGCCTGAGTATGTTAGCATGGCCATATCCGGGGGAGGTATGTAGCCTATTGACGTCTGGCCTTTGTTGAGGACAGTCGCCACACCCATCTTGACGTAGCCGCAGCAGTCGGTTGAGTATCCGAACTCCTCTGATAAGCTTATCAGAGGGGGAGCTCCTCCCCTGTATGAGATTTGCAGCGAGGTTATCTCAGGGTATATGGGGGCTATGTTAAACACCCTAAGCAGCTCGGCGGGGTTGGCCATGACAAAGCAGTACGCAACCTTACCTCCCCTCTTCTTCGTCTCAACAACCCATTTATAATAGCTTTTAACCAGCTCCCCCTGCAGCCGCTTAGCATTATCTAACCCGGCTTCCTCAGCGGTTAGGCGTTGTTCGGCGGCTTCTTGGGATGCCATCAACCGCCTGGTCCGTGTTATCAATTATATACTTTATAGTTAATTTATAGAAATTAACTGCGGAGAGGCTACCGCCTCCGCATAAAAAACCCCATATACCCGATGACGCTTATCTTCAACAAGCGTGTCAACAGTATGTCTCTGGCGTATCCGTCTAGGTCTTGCAGCTTCAGCCCAGCCTGCTCTAGGAGCTTGGCCCTCATGCCGGCGGTTATCTGCTCAGCATCCATCCCCTCGTCCATCATCCTCTCCACCTCATCCCTCCACCATGATATAGCCCGCCTCTCCTCCTCAAAGAGCCTATCCCCAGCTACCCGCGCCCCGTAGTGGGGGGTGCATAGTATCTTGGGCCTCAGCGCCCTAATCCTCTCAAGGCTCTTAAGGGCGTTATCTACGTCGTAGTAAGGGGGGCTTGCAGGCGGTAGGGGGAAGGGGATGCTGGAGTACCTTACGTTGACCGCATCACCTGTTACAACCGCCTCATCAGCCTCTACGTAGAGCGAGAGGTGGCTGGGGACGTGGCCCGGGGTGAAGAGGGCCTCCAAATCTACCCCGCCCAGTCTGTAGCGAGTTTCGTTAGCAGGCTCTATGCGCTCGGGTTGTATTGGTTTTAAGTCTCCGATGTGGGGGGCTAAGTCGTCTCCGAACGCTGCTAGGGCTGCGTCTACGAGCCTTGAGGGGTCTATCAAGTGGCGTATAGCGCCTTCGTGGACTATCAGCGTTGCGTTGGGGAGGTGGTGTAGTAGTTTATGCGAGGCCCCCGCATGGTCTAGGTGGAAGTGCGTCAGGAAGAGGTAGTTCACCTCCTCCAGCCCAACCCCCAGCTCCCTCAATCCCTTGATTACCCGCTCCCAGGAGGGGGAGTAACCTGCGTCAATCAACGCAGCCCCCTCACTCCCCTTAACCACGTATACCGCCACCGCCTCCTTAGCGCCGTAGCCTAAGGTGTCTATCAACCCTATATGCCTGCTAACCCAGCCGCAGCTCATTCGTCTTTACGCTGTTTGTGGATTATTTATCTTGGAGGATTCTATTTCTATAATTTAATTTTAAAAAATATAATCCATCCATGCCCCGCAGACATGGACTAGGGTATGAAGCTGGAGCTTAGGCTACACGGCAGGGGAGGGCAGGGGATAAAGACGGCAGGCAGGGTGGTGGGGACGGCGGCGTTCCACGAGGGTTACCACGTCCAAGACTCCCCCATGTACGGGCCTGAGAGGCGGGGAGCGCATGTATCTTCCTTTGTGAGGATTTCGGATGAGCAGATTGAGGGAAGGGGGTACATCTTCCACCCCGACGCGGTTGTGGTGGCTGACACAAGCCTGCTGGAGACCAGCCCAAGCCCCCTTCAAGGCCTTAAGAAAGGCGGGGCCATAATAATAAACACGCCGGGTGGAGTGGGTGCTTTAAACGGATACCGCGTAGCTGCCTACGACGTCTCCTCCTCAGCCTCACGTATTCTGGGTAGGAGAGGAGCTATAAGCGCGGGTGTGGGGGCTTTAGCATGTAAGGCCCTTGGGGTAGCTGGTCTTGAGTCTGTTCTGGAGGCGGTTAAGGATGAGATGCATGAACTAGGTTTGAGGGATGAGGTTGTGGAGGCCAACATAAGGCTGGCTGAGGAGATATACCGCAACGCCCCCTCCGTTGAGATAGAGTCCACAACGCAAAGAGAAGAAATAACAACAGCCAAGATCGTTGAAATCCCCTACCTAGAGCCCAGCTCATCCACCAGCATGATACTCAATCTAGGTAACAGCAGGATAAAGAGAACAGGAGCATGGAGATCCTCAACACCAGTTATAGACTATGGCAGATGCACCCGTTGTATGATCTGCTTCATCTACTGCCCCGACGCATGCATATCCCTTGATGAAGACCTAACCCCTAGGATAGATTACGACAACTGCAAGGGCTGTCTAATCTGCTTCACGGAATGCCCTGTTAAGGCGGTTAAGGCTGAGGGAGGGGAGGTTGCGTGAGGAGGATGCTGACAGGTAATATGTCAGCAGCCTGGGGAGCTAGGGTGGCCGACGTAGATTACGTAGCAGCATACCCCATAACCCCCCAGTCCGAGATAGTCGAAACCCTCTCTAAATGGACATCAACAGGCGAGCTTAATGCCAAGTTCGTTAACTTCGAGTCGGAGCATAGCATGATAACAGCAGCTGGGGCAGCCTCCCTGACAGGCGCTAGGGTATTTACAGCAACCTCAAGCCAAGGCCTCTTCTACGCATTCGAGGCGTTGTATACCGTAGCTGGGTGGAGGGCTCCTATATTGTTGGTTAACGTGGCTAGGGGGGTTGGGATGCCGATGGTTCTGCAGGTGGAGCACGGTGATGTCCTGGCTGCCAGGGATAGCGGCTTCCTGCAGCTCCACGCCGAGACCTGCCAAGAGACCCTAGACTTCATACTAATAGGCTATAGGCTGGCGGAGGATAGGAGAATACTCCTTCCTGTGATGGTTAACATGGATGGCTTCACCCTCTCCTTCGCCCGTGAACCCGTTGAGATACCTGATAAGAGTCAGGTGGAGGATTTCCTACCTCGTTACAGCTATCCAAGACCCCTTACGGGGGATGAGCAGGTAGCGTACGCACCCACCATGACCGAGGGCGTGCCATACACCTTCTTCAAATACCAGATGTACGCAGCCTCCATAGAGGCTAAGCACGTCTTTAAGCAGATAGTAAGAGACTTCAGCAGAGTCTTCGGCAGGGGGTATGATGTTCTTGAATCGTTTATGATGGATGACGCCGAGTATGCTGTCGTCTGCTCCAATTCTTACAGCTCCATCATCAGGGCTGGGGTTAAGGCCCTTAGGCGGAGAGGCGTTAAGGTGGGGATGGCTAGGCTGAGGATGATAAGGCCCTTCCCACGTGAGGAGCTGGCTAAGGCTCTGGAGGGCGTTGAGGCTGTTGCTGTCTTTGAGCAGAACCTAGCACCAGGCCGCGGAGGGGCTTTATACCCTGAGATAGTAGAGGCGCTGTACCACATGCCTGAGAAACCCAAGGCTGTGGTCCCGTTCATAGGCGGGTTAGGCGGCGCTAACATAGGGCCTGAGGAGGTGGCGTACATGGTTAGGGTCTGTGAAAAGGCCGTGAAGACAGGCATAGTCCCCCAGCATCCCACGCTGCTGCTGAGGGAGGATGACTGGAGTAAGCTGAGGGAGAGCCTCAAGGTATCTGGCCTACCCGTTGAGAAGATGGGGGTTGTGCACCATGTCTGAACAGACCAGCTTCAAGACGCTGAGAGACACCCCCATAAGCGAATACCTAACCCCCGGCTCTCCTCTCTGCGGAGGATGCGGAGGAGAGATTATAGTTAAGCTGGCGTTGAAGGCGCTGGGGCCCAAGACGATACTGGTAAGCGTCCCAGGATGCCTAGCCCTCTTCGAACTCTACCCATATACCTCGCTTAAGACGCCTATGCTCTTCGCCCCCTTCCCAGCGGGCCCCGCAGCCGCTCAGGGGATTGTGGATGGGATAGAGGCGCTTGTATCCAAGGGGAGGGTCAGCAACCCAGGTGTTAAAGTCCTGCTCCTGACAGGAGATGGTGCTGCTTACGACATAGGTTTGCAGGCCACGTCGGCGGCTATTCACAGGGGCTTGGACTTCTACTACCTCTGCTACGACAACGAAGCCTACGGGAATACTGGCTTCCAGTTCTCAGGCTCCACACCGCTAGCAGCCTCCACCTCCACAACCCCGGCAGGGAGCGGCTTACGTAAGAAGGACCTCTTCGAGATATGGCGGGCCCATAACCCGCCTTACGTCGCTACGGTAGCTGCCTCTAGGCCTGTTGACTTGCTGAGGAAGTTCGAGAAGGCCCAGAGGTTTAGAGGCCCTAAGCTCTTCATAGCCTTGGGCGTATGCCCGACTGGGTGGGGTTCAGACCCTGCTTTGACGGTTAGGCTGGATAAACTAGCGGTAGAGACGGGTATATTCCCGTTGAAGGAGGCTGTCTACGGCAGGGTGAGGCATACCTACATACCCAGAAGCAGGAAACCTGTTGAGGAGTATCTGAGGCATCAGAGGAGGTTTGAACACCTCTTCAAACCCGTTAGACGTGATGATCTGATAAGGCAGATACAGGAGGATGTTGATAGGTACTGGGAGAACGTTAGGGAGTGAGTAGGCTATGCATGGCATAGAAACAACAAGGGTAGCCACCTACGAGCAGGCGGTGGAGGCTGCTCTAGACTACATCAAGAAAAACTATCATCGCGTCTCTAACGTTAAGGTTGAAAGAGCCTATATGCAGCCACACTGGGAGGAGGGCGACTGGGTGGTGGAGCTGCGCCTCAACACACGAGATAGGCTCTTCTCCAGAAGAAGACACCTGAAGCTGAGGGTATGCGTAAACCCCTTGACAGGCAGGGTTAAAACGGAGCGTGTATAATCTTTTATTCTTTGGTTTAATTGCTGGAGAGGAGGAGACCAGGGCTTGGAGGTTGACGTCCTCGTTATAGGCGGAGGCTCTACGGGGAGCAGCGTGGCCTACCACCTCTGCAGCGAGGGGGCCGGCAAGGTAATGCTGGTGGAGAGGAGTAACATAGCGTGGGGCCAGACAGGCAGGTCAACAGCGGTAGTTCGCCTACACTACAGCACCCCGGAGGTTGCTAAAATGGCCCTAGAAAGCTGGCGTTTCCTAAAGGATATGGAGCCTAGGCTGGGGAAGCCCTCAGGCTTCAGGGCCGTTGGGTTTATCATACTAGCAGGTGAGAACGAGCTGGAGGGGCTTAGACGCAACGTGGAGATGCAGCGGAGCATAGGGATAAACACGAAGCTGCTGGAGCCTGAGGAGGTTAAGCAGCTCATCCCCCAGATGAACGTAGACGACCTAGCGGGAGCTGCTTACGAGCCTGAATCGGGATACGCGGACCCGGTTACAACGGCCCAGAGCTTGGCGGAGGCTGCTAAGGAGCTGGGGTGCGTTGTAAAAACCAACACGGAGGTGAGGGGTTTTGAGGTTAGAGACGGTAGGATAGAGCTGGTCAAGACCACGGCAGGTGATTTTAAGGTAAACCAAGTGGTGAACGCAACCGGTGTATGGACCAACGTTATTAACGGTATGCTTGGGATTGACCTCCCAGTGGAGGTGGTTAAGGAGGATATAGTAATCTGGAGGAGGCCCAGCAGCCTAGCGGGGGAGCATATAGTAGTAGGGGACCTGCCGCTTGACTATTACATGCGCCCCTTCGGAGATACTCAAACCTACATGGGGAGCATAAACCCTGATTTGAGCCGCAGAGCCAAGACGCCTGACGCCTTCAACATAGACGGGAGGATAACCGTGGATGTTTTCCTCCGCTACGGCGAGAGGGTTTCTAGACGGATACCTGCTATGAAGCATGCCGAAGCCGCTGGGGGTTGGTCGGGGCTATACGACGTAACACCCGACTGGCATCCTATAATAGGGAGGTCCGCTGAAATAGAGAACCTAACCCACGCTGTCGGCATGAGCGGCCATGGGTTTAAGCTGGCCCCTGCCATAGGTAAGCTGGTAGCTGACTTGATACTAAGGGATGGGAAGAGCGACGTGGTGAGCCCGGAGTTCTTCAGCGAGGAGAGATTCAAAAATGGAAGGCTTATAGGGACATCCTACCCCTACGGCGTTAGCTCATAGTTTTCTGAACGA
>DQVM01000143.1 GCA_015661775.1 Candidatus Caldarchaeum subterraneum
ACGAGGATAAAGAATACGTAACCGGATTCGCCCTACCCATGAACACGAAGGGCCTAATCTTCATCTGCCGAGAACCATACGCCACCCCAAACACGCTAGAAGACCACCCACTCTCAACACTATACGATGAAATGGACTGCCAAGTAATATTCGACCGAGTATTAGTCCCTTGGGATAGGGTATTCCTATACGGAAGCCAAGGCCCCAAGATTAACTTCGAGGTCTTTGATGAAGTATTAGGCGCCGCGTGCTGGCAGGCAACAATAAAAAACATCGCCAAACTCCGCTTCATAATAGGACTAGTAACCGAGCTGACGGCAGCCTTCGGAACAGACGCCTACCCAAACGTACAGGAAAGAGCAGGATGGCTTATCGAATGGCATAACATACTTAACGCAGCAGTCGAGGGGGCTGAACTGCTGGCGTTAAACCACAACGGCTATCTCATACCCAACCTCTGGTACACTTGGCCGCTTGTCATGGTCTTCGGATCCCACATATACCCCTACGCGGTGGAGACGCTAAGAATACTAAGCGGAAGCGGGGTCATAATGCACCCTAGCGTGAAAACCTTCGACAACGATAAGCTAAGGAAAATTTTAGAACAGCACTTCAGAGCACGGACTAAAAACGCTGAAGAGAGAATTCAGCTTTTTAAACTGATAGCTGACATGACTATAAACCAACTGGGTGGAAGAATGCTACAGTATGAAAGATACTTCGCAGCAGACCCGTTTAGAGTAGCTGTAGTCCACTTCAGGTTCACAGATAAGACAAGATTCAGGGAACTTGTAAAACACCAACTTGACTTAATAAAGGAGATGAAGGGGGAGAAATGAACGCGGAGAAGCTCAAATTATTTATGAGAAACTATCCTCAAGGGGTTACTGTAGTAACCACCAGTTTAGATAGTAGACTATGGGGGATTACGGTAAGCGCCTTCACGTCAGTCTCCTTAGAACCGCCTCTGATACTCGTATCAATCTCCAAAACAGCGCCATCACATGAAGCATTCACCAAAGCCAAGTTTTTCGCGGTAAATCTACTATCTCACGACCAAAGTCAAGTATCTGATATATTCGCAGGCCTGGTAGAGGGTGTTGAGAAGTTTGAAAAAGTAGATTATAAATTATCCTCCAACGGCTTACCATTAATAGATAACTCAGTAGGATTTCTAGAATGTCGTGTTTGGCGTATGTATGACGGAGGGGATCATACTATTATCTTAGGTGAGGTGATAGGTGGGGATGTAACTAGGGATGCTAAACCGTTGGTTTATTACAACAGAAGCTACACCTCCATAAAGTAGAGACGGTTGAACAGCCATGCATAGCTTGGATTCATTCTTCAAACCTAGGGGGATAGCTGTAGTAGGGGCCTCAGCAGACCATGCTAAACCGGGAAACGCTATCTTAAGAAGACTGGTTGAAATGGGCTTCAAGGGAGGGATATACCCGGTAAATCCCCGTGAGAAGGAGATTATGAAGCTAAGGTGTTATAGTAGTGTTGTAGATGTAGATGGTGTTGTAGATCTTGTTGTTCTTCTCCTCCCGGCTCAACGTGCTGTAGAAGCAGCTAGGGATATTGCTGAACGTGCTGCCCAAGTTGGGGATGCTAAAGCGGTTATATGCGTGTCTGGGGGGTTTAAGGAGCTTGGTACTGAGGAAGGAGTAGAAAGGGAGAGAAAGCTAACCGACACACTTAAGGAGGCAGGAGTAAGGCTCATAGGCCCAAACTGCCTAGGAATAATCGACACCTACTCTAGAGTTACTACAAACTTTGACGTAGGGAACTACCCGGCAGGCGGCCTCTCGATAATCACCCAAAGCGGGGCCCTAGCTACTTCTCTGCTCTTCTGGGCACTAAGATACAGGAGGATAGGGTTATCAAAGTTCATATCACTAGGAAATATGGCTGACGTTGATATAGTAGAGGTGTTAAATTACTTGGGTGAAGACGAGAATACACGGGTTATAGCACTTTATCTAGAAGGAATAGAGAACCCCAGAAGGCTTTTCCAAACCGCTCAGCAGGTTACGCCGAGAAAACCTGTAGTAATGCTTAAGGCAGGTAAGTCCGAACTAGGTTCAAAAGCAGCTAAATCACATACAGGCGCTTTAACAGGCCCCGATATACTCTATACAATCGCATGCAGGCAAACGGGAGTAATAAGAGCAGAGAGCCTCCTAGACTTTTACGAAACACTCCACGCACTTGAGAAACAGCCTATACCCAGAGGGAATAGAGTATTCATCTTAACACACATAGGAGGCCCAGGAACTTTATGCTTAGACGAAATAGGAAGAACAGAGAATCTAGATATGGCCGTTATAACGGAAAAGGCTAGAGAGGAGATAAGAAGAATGATAGCTCCAACAGCAACGTTCTGCAGGCCTGAGGGGTATATAGATGTTACAGCCTCTCATACAGAAGAGCTCCATAACAAGATACTGAAAGTATTATTTAATGAGGAGAATGTTGACGCTGTTATACAGATAATGGCGCCTAGCAGGTTTTTATCAGAGCGGCTGATGGCTGAGAATGTCGTTGACGCTTATGAAAACGCAGGCCGTAAACATGGTAAAACCTTCCTCAACGTAATAACATACTCAGACTCTGCTTCAGAATGCAAGATGATACTGGAGGAGAAGGGCCTCCCAACATTCGATACGCCGGAGATAGCTGTCAAGGTTTTATCAACTATGGTTAACTATAGGCTTCAGGTAGAGAAGCTGAAGGACAGATATAATAAACTCTACCCACTAAATCCATCGAATAAGTTTACCAAGTTTAGGGAGAGAGCAGAAAAAGCTGGTAGAAAACACCTACTAGAGCCTGAAGCTTATGAGCTCCTTCGAAATATCGGTATCCAAGTTCCAAAATATACTATTATAAGAAATGCTG
>DQVM01000071.1 GCA_015661775.1 Candidatus Caldarchaeum subterraneum
CAGAGGTGAATCCCTTTTATCGTCCAGTCCCTAACCCCGTAGGTTCCAAGCGAACAGCCGTCGCAGACACCCTCCCGCAGTATCCTAAGGGCATAACCTAGGCTGGTTTTATTCTCCCAAACCGCTTTAGCTACGTCAACGTAAGGCCCGAAACGCCTGGCTAAACCCCTCATCCCATCAGAAGGGTTAGATACACAGTCTTAAAGATAATGGTTTCCCGGCTACCCGCCTATAGTATGCATAGGCCTTATGTGGGGGGCCAGCTGATGCCTCCTGAGAAGCTGCTCAACCCCAGGGGATTTCCTAGCGAAGACCGCTCTTATGAAGAGCTCCAGCTCCTCGTCGCTGGCACCTCCTCTTATCAGCTCCTTAACGTCATACTCATCCGTGCTGAAGAGGCATGGGACTATCTTACCGTCAGCCTTTATTCTTATCCTGTCGCAGTCTCCGCAGAAGGGTTCTGTTATTGAGGTTATCACGTTAACCTCCCCAGCCGACCCGTCTGCGAACCTGTAAACCCTAGCTGTGCTTCCTTCCTCCCTCGGAAGATGGACTAAACGGTAGTGCTTCTCTATTCTCTCTATTATCTCCCTGCCGCTGACCACCAGCTTAGTATCCCACAGCTTCTGGCCGTCGAAGGGCATATACTCGATAAACCTTACAACAACACCGCTCTGGCGGGAGAGCTCTATGAAATCTAGGATTTCATCGTCGTTGCATCCTCTTGTTACTACGCAGTTTATCTTAACAGGTGTTAATCCCACCTCTAGGGCCTTCCTCAGGCCGTCCAGCACCTTTGAAAATACATCCCCACGGCCTACTATCTGCTCAAAGCGCTCAGGCTTCAGACTATGGAGGCTTATTGTTACGCTTTGTAAACCCGCTTGCTTAAGTTTCTCAGCCATATCTGACAGGAGATAACCGTTGGTCGTCATGGCTAGGCTCTTAACTCCCTTAACCGAGGCTATCTGACTCACCAGCTTCTCTATATCCTTCCTGACCAGAGGCTCCCCTCCTGTTAGACGAACCTTATCAACGCCCATAGATGCCAGTATCCTAACCAACCGTGTTATCTCCTCGAAGGTTAGAAGCTCTCTGTGAGGAAGCCATACTGGTGTTATCGGCATGCAGAAGTTGCAGCGGAAGTTACACCTGTCGGTGACTGATATCCTTACTTTCTTAGCCGCTCTTCCGAACCCGTCCACCAGCGGCGGCTTCACGTCCATACCTCCCTTTATTCTCCTCCGGTTAACAGGTTGGCTGGGATTCTAATAAAACTAACCCAACTACCTCTCAGGTGAAGTCCATGGCATTAAGTATATACTCGGGGAGCCTTGGGCATCGTCTCCTTAAGTGGAGCTTGCTCAGGGTTATCTGGGCGTT
Organism: Candidatus Caldarchaeum subterraneum; assembly: GCA_015661775.1. GTDB lineage: Archaea > Thermoproteota > Nitrososphaeria_A > Caldarchaeales > Caldarchaeaceae > SZUA-1515. Next base: position 1,384 of record DQVM01000071.1, read on the forward strand.
TAGCAGGCGTTTAAACTCCTCAGTTGTTAGGTGTGTTGTAGGCTCCAGCTCCCTTAGGCGTTCATCTCTTATGCCCTCCACCTTCTTCGGCACCAGGACCTTCTCCCCCCACACTGGGTGGGGTTTCCACTCCACAGCCCCTCTAGATGCCTGCAGCAGAAACAGCTCAGTCTCCTCTATAGTCGGCCTAGTCCCGCCCGCAATCTTCAACGCCCCATCCTTCTCAACAATCTTAGGCTGAGGAACCTCAAGCTTAACGCCGTAAACCTCAGCCTCCACCCAGCTGTATTCAGCTACTATTCTACCTGTCGTGTTGAGCTGGTAAACCTCTATAGGATCGCCTCTCTCTATCCTCCTGCGCAGGAAGGAGAGGAAACGCATAACATGATCTTCATCCCCCACCCCTACCGTGAACTCGGAATACCGGGGGACGAACCTAACCTTACCTATCAGCTCCTTAGCCTGGGCTTGATGCCCCACCGTCCTCCCGTCGGCCAGGACCTTAGCTGCGAAGATGGGGTCGTTCAGCTTAACCCACGCGTAGTCGGTGAAATACCCGGGGGAGAGGAAGACAGCTGTGGTTAAGGGCCCTGAGGAGTCTATACAGCCGTTGAAATACCCCGTCTCCTCTAGGTAGATTACGGAGCGGGCGTTCTTGTTCTTTAGCCCGAAGTATTGGAAGAGCTTCCCCTCGAAGCTGGGTTTCCCCTCCTCGTTGAATTCCGTATTCTCATGCAGGGCTTTTGGGCTCGTCGCAGCTCTCCACATGGCTTCCTGCTCCTCGGTGAGGTCCTCCGTCTTGGTCCAAGCCCCCCTCTCCGAGCCGTAAACCCTATCCTCGCCAACCGCTATTATGTCATCGTTCCTCACCAGCTGGTCCTTGACGTAGTCAAGCGGGTTAATCCCAAACTCCCTCAGGTATATCTTAGCGTTTCTAGGCGTCCAGACGTAGAAGCCATGCGTAGACTTACCGGAGCCCGTCAAACCCCATATAGCCATAACCACGCTCCTCCAACGCCCGTTAACGTCCAGCACCTTAAACTCCCTCAACGCGGCGTGCTCCCCCGTGAAGCCCTTCTTGTATACGTGGTATATCCAGTGGGTTAGGGCGGCTTTCTTAACCTCGCCCTGATAGGATGATGCCGTTATTACCGTGAGGCTGTGGAGGGGGAAGCGCATAACCATGAGGGGCTTACCGGATTTTGGTATTGTTGGATTTCCCAAGTAATGGGGTATCGCTATAATCTCAACATCAGGCTCTTTATCAGGAGGGGCTGGAAATACGAGCTGACTCCAACGATAGGCTATATCTGGGAACTGTGGATCTACGTAGACACGGGTATGCATGGCTACTGGGCCTTTTGGGCTGCCTACGAACCCGTCAACCTTAATCAAAGGCCCTTGTGCTAGGATGTGCTCCAGAACCCTGAGGAGGAGGGTTTTATGCTCCCACATTAGCTGGGAGTCATCCTCTATAACAACTGTACTAGCAGCTGACCTGCTCCAGATGTTAGAAGCCCAGCCTAAAGAGCCGTTACTGTAGTGGGTTGCGTATAGCTTAGCCCTTTCCAGCAGGTCTGGGGGGTTATCCAAAACAGCCTTAAGCCCGGCCCTCTCCTTCAGGCGGAGGACCTCCCTAAAAGCCTGCTTAAACCCCTCCACCGTGATATCGCCTACACGAGGTATTACCACACCCTCAGCTACCTGCCCACCCATATCATCTTAAAGTGCTAAACCCAGTATTTCAAGTGTAGTATAACCAGGGTTTAAATAATATCATCAACCGAAATGACGCACATTAGAACTGAAAATATCTACAACCGCCTACTACCGAGGTCCATCACCTTAAATACGCCCAGGTGATGTGGTTAAATCCAGTATGGTGGATAGGGAGGTTTATGATGTTATCATAATAGGCAGCGGCCCCGCGGGGTATACTGCCTCAATCTACGCGTGTAGGGCTAATTTGAAGACTCTGGTAATCGCTGGTGTGGAGAGCGGGGGTCAGCTGATGCTGACTAGGGAGGTTGAGAACTTCCCGGGGTTTCCTGAGGGGGTTCTGGGCCCTGATCTTATGGAGCGGATGCGCCAGCAGGCGGAGAGTCAGGGGGCTGAGATAATATACGACGACGCTACCGCTGTGGATTTCAAGACCTACCCCTATAAGGTCTTCACGGGGGATGCTGAGTATCTGGGGAGAACGGTTATAATAGCTACTGGGGCCTCGCCCAAGTGGCTTGGCTTAGAGTCGGAGAGGCGTCTGCTGGGGAGGGGAGTATCTAGCTGCGCCACCTGCGACGGGCCGTTGTTCAAAGGGGCTGAGAACATCGTGGTGGTGGGAGGCGGGGACTCGGCCATGGAGTATGCGCTATACCTAGCCAACCTAGCGGAGAAGGTAACTGTTATTCACAGGAGGGATAAGCTTAGGGCCTCTAAGATACTGCAGGAACGGGCCTTCGCAAACAGCAAAATAACCTTCGTATGGGATAGCGTCGTAACAGATATACTGGGGGAGAAGAAGGTGGAGGCTGTAAAGGTTAAGAACGTCAAGACAGGCGGGGAGCAGGTGATAAAATGCAACGCCGTCTTCATAGCGATAGGGCATAAACCCAACACGGAGATATTCAAAGGCCAGGTAGAGCTTGATGAGATGGGCTATGTGAGGCTTTACAACGGTATGCAAACCAACGTACCCGGAGTCTTCGCAGCTGGGGATGTGCACGACCATAGATACAGACAGGCCGTAACGGCAGCCGGTTACGGATGCATGGCCGCTATGGAGGCTGTAAAGTTTATAGAAGAGGGATACGCTGAGAAGCTCCTGAGCAAGCCTATAGAGGGGTGAAGAGACGTGATTAAGCTCATGTACATACTGAAGAGGAGAGAAGGGATGAGCAGGGAGGAGTTCAGGGAATACTGGCTAAAAAACCACGCGCCTATTGTTCTGAAGATGCCTAAACTACGTAAATACGTAGTCAACGTCTCTTCAGGTGATTCTGAGTTTGACGGCGTAGCTGAGCTCTGGTTCGACACGGCGGATGACATGAACACGGCCTTGAAGTCTGAGGAGGGGAGGGCTGTGGTAAAAGACGCGGGTAACTTCGTCTCTAAGGCCTATGTCTTGACTGTGGAGGAGCACAGCCTCCTCTAAAGCTCTATAAACACCTCGCCACCCTTCTCAACAACCTTATACGTCTTCAGAGGCTTCTCGGCAGGGGGGTAAAGAACCTCTCCATCATCCAGCCTAAACCTAGAGAGGTGGACAGGACACGTTATAGTATCATCCACAACTAAGCCGTTAACCATTTCAGCATACTCATGCGTACAGATATTTGAGAGGGCGTAAACCCTACCGCCTACAAACAGAACTAAAACACTCTCGTTATCAACATCAACAACCACCCGCTCCCTCTCCCTAAGCTCCTCAGCGGAGCAGACACGTACCAGCCGGCCCATCAACCAGTATAACGCATGCGATGTATTTTTGGATTACCCGAGTAATAACCTGACGTGTTACTTAGGAATCTTAGAGCATGGATGGTTTCACGTTATAGATTATAAACTAAAATATTTTAGTTGGTCTCGTTTTTAAAAATCAAGAATGGGAAACGGCGTTAAAATAGAGATAATCTACGACAACCCTAGGTTGGAGGAGAAGCTCCTGCTTAAGGCTGCCAGAATATCTGGTGTTGATGTTCTCCTTACTAACGTTAAGCAGCATCCCCTCCGTTTCGAGCCTCCCGACGTGGATGTCAGCCTAGTTAGGTGCGTCTCGATGTATAACGCTGTCCACTCAGCGGCTGTTAGGGAGGGGGCTGGGGTGAGGGCTGTGAACAGCTCCCAGTCTAAATTGAACGCAGGGGATAAGATACTAACCCTCTCCCACATGAAGAGGCGGGGAATCCCAACACCCCGAACAGCGGTAGGGCTGGACAGCGAATCCGCTCATAAAGCCCTAGAATACATAGGCCTACCCGCCGTTGATAAGCCTCCTATAGGAAGCTGGGGTAGGCTCATAGCCCTGATAAAAGACCTGAGCTCCTTCAACACAATAATAGAACACAGAGACATGATAGCCAATAAGCTGATGAAAACCCATGTCATACAGGAGTACATAGACATACCCAACAGGGACATAAGAACGCTGGTTGTGGGGGATGAGGTGCTTGCAGCCATGTTCAGGTATAGGAGAGACGGCGACTGGAGGACAAACGTAGCAAGGGGAGGCGTACCCGTGATGGCCTACCTAAACGAGGAGCTGAAGGAAATAAGCCTAAAGGCGGCGGAGGCAATAGGAGGGGAGATACTCTCGGTGGATGTCTTCGAGATGGGTGATGGAACTTATTTGGTTAATGAGATAAACGGATGCCCGGAGTTTAAGGGCTTTATACAAGCCACTGGGGTTGACGTGGCGTCTAAGATAATAAACTACCTGCTAAAGACAGCTAGAGGATAACCTCCTAACACCCTCTCTAGCCATGCTCACGCAACGGCCACAGGGGTAGATGCCCTTCCTATCAGTATCTAAGATACTATTGGAGAAATACATGACGCAGCTGGGGTTTCTACAGTGCTTCAGCCCAACCAAATGCCCAACCTCATGAACCGCCTCAGTCAAAACCCGCTTCAGGAAGACTGAAGGGTCAAACGGCTGGCCGTAGAACCCCGGGTTGAGCCTGTGTGTAGAGATTATACCGACTGGGTAGGGGGCGTAGCCGAAGACGAAATTCAAGCCATCAACGTACAAGTCCTTATCTGTTACCAAAAGAACCAAGTCCTTAACCACAAAACCCCGCCTTACCCTTTCCACAACCCTGGCAGCGTCATACTGCCCCCTAGAAATATCATAATCAACAGACTCCACAACGGTGTCAACGAAGGAGTATCTAACCTTAATCCCGAAAATCTCCGAGATAACCTCAGCAACCCTATCTAGAAGCTCGGCGTCATGCACCTCGCTGATTACAAGCAGCTCCATTACAGCAGAGACTACTAGCGCCGGTTATTATATTAAATTTTTAACCCTTAATAATACTGGATGAACGTTGAAGAAGTTAGTCGTCATAATAGCTGGGACGCCGGGGGTTGGTAAAACAACAGTGGGTAGGAGGGTGGCTAAAGCCCTTGACGCAGAGTTTATAGACGTTCCTGAGCTTGTTAGGAGAGGTAGGCTTTACGAGTATTATGATAGGAGTTTAAGAACGTATGTGGTTGATGAGAAGCGGCTTGAGGAGGGGGTTAATGAAGCGATAACGGCCTTGGGCCGGGGGTGTGTAGTGGTGGCTTCCCATATAATACCCAAGATAAAACCCATCCACGACGTTAGGGTGGTTGTGATTAGGCTAAACCCCCTAAGCCTAATCAAGAGGCTGGAGAGAAGAGGCTATCCTAGGAGGAAGATTATAGCCAATACGGAGGCTGAGTTCATAGGTGTTGTGTACAGCGAGGCGGTTAGGCTTTACGGCGTTGATAGGGTTATACAGCTAGACGCCACAGGTCTAAACCCAGCGGACACGGTTAGTAAAGTGCTTAAAACCCTTAAGGGACTGGAAGGAGACCATATAGACTGGCTCTCCTCTTTAAGTGAACATGATATAGAAAAGCTGATTAGGTTTCTCTCAAAAAAATAATATGCAGAATTATTTTTCCTCTACTATGAACTTACCCCACATCCCCAGCTCTATATGCCCCGGGACTTGGCATACGTAGTAGTATTCCCCGGCCCTGTTGGGTTTGAAGGTTATGCTCCCTGTTTTCCCCGCTTCCAACGGCCTTGAGACGGAGCCTATAGCAGAGTTGAAGAGAGGCTCTACGTCGAACCTCTTTTCACCCACCACCGCGAAGCTGTGAGGCACCTTCCCCATGTTCTTCAGTATTACCTTAACTATATCACCCACCTTAACTCTTATTTCTGGGGCTGGCTCTGCCGGTTCTCCGCCTTCTAGCGCGAAGAGGAACCTATTTCCCACCTCCGTTGCTATTATAGTTATTACTCTCGTTGGTTCTTCAGCAGGCTGCTGTGCCTGGGGTGTGCCAGCTGGGGTTAGTAGAACCGCTGCTATCGCCCCTATTAGGCCTAAGCCCACTATAAGGGCTAGAGCCGCTGTTACTTTAACTGTATCCATCCTCCCCGGCCCTCCTTTAGATTCCCGTTATCATACCTACTACCAGGCCCACCGCAGTGAGTAGTGCGAAGGCGTAGAAGATCTTCACCCAAGCAGCCTCCCCTATTAGATGCTGGTAGAACAACGCTATCAAAAGCGCCTTTAGGCTTGCTAGGCCTAAGATTCCTAGGGCTATGGTAATGGGTGTCATGGGCATGCCGACCAGCATAAGCTCAATCACCGTAAACACAACCAGCGCAACCCAAACGGCTACGTAAACTAAAACCCTCACATCCACCGCCTCCTCTAAATCAGGTAGAACAGCGGGAAGAGGAAGACCCATACTATATCCACGAAGTGCCAGTAGAGGCCGAAGTACTCCACTGTGCTGTGGTTCTCCCTAGTGTATCCTCCCTTGAAGGCCTTTGCTATTATGTATGCTAAGACCACCAGCCCCGCTGCTACATGGGCTCCGTGGGCCCCTGTTGTTATGTAGAAGGCTGCTGCAGGCAGGCCGCTGCTGAATGTGAAACCGTGTTGGAATATCTCGTTCCACTCTACTGCTTTATTCAGCAGGAACGCCAAGCCTAGGATGAACGTAGCCAGCAGACCGGCCTTTAGTCCTGTTTGGTTACCCACCCTCACCGACGCCAGTGCCAGAACCGCCGTCAGGCTGCTGGTGAGGAGGATGAACGTGTTAACCGCGCCGTTGGTTATGCTCAGCACCTCGCCGGGGGCTGGCCAGGCTGCGCTATTCAGCCTCACGAAGACGTATGAGCCTATCAACGAGCCGAAGAGAACTGCTTCGCTGTATAGGAACATCCATACACCCAGCTTGACCTTCTCAACTTGGGTGAAGGGCCACCTAGCCCCTTCAGGAGCCTCGGGTATCTTGAACTTCTCCGCCAGCCCCTCCTTAGCTAATCCCACCACCGAAGCAACTAGCAGCAGAAGACCCGCAACGGCTACTGGAAGGAAGAGTATAGCGCCTAAGAAGATTAGGAAGGCTGCTAGGGATATTGTTATGGGCCATGGGCTGTAGTGTTCATGGTATGCATGCCCTCCGTTTGTGGGTAGCGTTGTTATCCTTATCGTACCGCTGTCATCAACAACGGGTTCGCCGTCGTAGTTATGCGGCGGGGGAGGTGATTTAGTAAGCCACTCAAGGCTCCAGCCTCCCCAAGGGTTGTTTCCAGCGGGTTCTCCAGACCTTAGGCTCTTATAGAGGATTAGGAAGAAGATGGGCCAGGATAACGCGAATATGAAAGCACCTATGGTGGCTAGTAGGTTGTTGAGCTCCCATCCGTAGCCCGCTGGGTATGTGTAGACTCTTCTAGGCATGTCGACTAAGGCGTGCATCGGGAGGTAGAGTATTAGGTATCCTATCATGTATATCGTGAAGTGTAGCTTGCCTAGCTTCTCGCTGAACATGCGGCCGCTCATCTTGGGCCACCAGTAGTAGATGGCCGCTACCAAGGCTGTGGTTGCCCCTCCTACTAGCGTGAAGTGGAAGTGCCCTACTATCCAGTAAGTCCCCCTGACGCCGTAGTCTATAGCCACAGATGAGTTGAAGACGCCTGTTATACCGCCGATTATGAAGAGCGCTATAGAACCTAGGGCGAAGAGCATCGGGGTTCTAAGCCTTATACGCCCCCCAACCAACGTGAGTATGTAAGCCAGTATTATGACTCCGAAGGGGATTGATATCGTCTCCGTTAAGACGGTCATTATCTTACGCCAGACGGGGTTTATCCCAGTTGTGAACATGTGATGCCCCCACACCATGAGGCTAAGAACAGAACCGGCTATCGCAGCGGCTATTACTATCTTCTTCCCGTATATCGGCCTCTTGGTGAAGGTTACCAGCACGTCGCCTAATGCGAAGAGGGCTGGGAAGAGGAGTATATACACCTCAGGGTGGCCGAAGAACCAGAGGAGATGCGTCCAGAGCAGGGCCCCTCCCTCAGGGGCTAGGAAATATACTGTTCCGAGTATCCTGTCGGATGCTAGCATCAGGACTGCTGCTGCGAAGGGCGGGAAGGCTAGGAGCATGAGGAACACGGTCAACAATATACCCCACGTGAACATAGGCATCTTCAGCAGGCTAAGCCCCTTAACCCGCATCCTGAAGATAGTAACTAGGAAGTTAACCGTGCTGAGGGTTACGGAAGCCATGAGGAGCAGCAGACCAGCCCCCGCCAGCGTTATACCCGGCTGAGGAGAGTATTTAGCAGTGTTCAACGGGGCGTAAACGGTCCAGCCAGTATCTATAGCCCCTCCGGGTGTGAAGAACCCAAGAGCCGCTATCAAACCCCCGAACAGCAGCAGCCAGTAGCTCATGGCGTTAAGCCTCGGGAAGGCCAGGTCCCTAGCCCCTATCTGGAGCGGGACTATGTAGTTGGCTAGGGCGAAGGCTATTGGGGAGAGGAACCAGAGCAGCATGACTACGCCGTGGACGGTTATCGCCTGGTTGTAGGCGCTTGCTGTGAGGAAGCCCATGTTAGGGTATGTTAGCTGTATCCTGACGAGCAGGGCAAGGGCCCCTGCAGCCACTAGGAAGTAGAGGGAGGTGACGAGGTATAGTATCCCTATGTCTTTGTGGTTTGTGGTGAAGAGCCAACGCCTGAGAGAGTTTCTAGGTATCTCCCCCATCACGCGCCACCCCCTTCATACCAGGCCTTAAACTCGCTTGGCTCCATGACGATGAGCTTAGCTGCCATAACCGCGTGCCCAACCCCGCAGAGCTCGTAGCACTGAATCAAATACTCGCCAGCCTTCTCCGTGCTTATCCATATCTTGTTCACCTTACCCGGTATTGCGTCCACCCCTATCTTGAACTCCACCAGCTGGAACTTGTGGAAAACATCGGTGCTGGTTACATAGAATACGGTAACCTCCCCAGCGGGTATCCTAACCTCGTTCACGGTTTCCCTGCCGTTGGGGTATGTGAAACGCCACCCCCACTGGAAGCCCTCCACGTTTATGTGCAGCGTACCCTTAGGAGGCTTCTCAATCAAATCTACGGTAGCCATAGTTCCTATTGTTATGGCGAAGAGGATTCCAGCCACTATGAGTGTTAGCAGTAGAGCAGCTCCTATGGTTCCCCGCTCAGCTGGTATCTTCGCCTCCTCTATCGCGTCGGAGGGGTTCTGCCTACCGGGCCTATCCCTGTAGCGTAGGGTATTCACCACCAGCAGGCTTATGACTACAACCCCCGTAACGGTTCCTATAGTTAGGTAGAGGTTGAAGAGGCTCTGCCACTGGCTGGTTATAGGGGAAAGCTCAGCTATGGTAGGCATTTTTCCTCAAAACTAGGTAGGCCGAGGCGTGTTGCATAAGTTTTCTACTTCACATTTGAAGGCTCTGGAACGTCAAATATTAACATAAATACTGTCTCAACCTGGTTTTCTTCTCTTCAGGATGTAAGCCAGCGGGAGCATGATTATTATAGGGACGGAGAGGAATACAGCCGGTATTATGTAGTTTTCAAAGGGTAGGGGCTCGCCTACTGTGAGGGGAGCTTCCACGTTAACAACCCCTGACTTGCCTACTATAAGGAAGCTTAAGACATAGTCTCCTCCCTCTTCAAACCTGTGGTAGAAGGTGAATATGCCGTTTCTAGATTCCTTGGTTTCAGATGCTAGGGGTATTACATCACCTTCCCCTCTGATAGACAGCACAACCCTAATACTCTCCCGCGGAATCATATTGTTTAAGGTCTTAACTACAGCGGTTAGCTCAACCTCCTCACCTGGGGCTGGGGCTGCGGGGGTTGCGAAGACCTGCACCCTATAATCGCCGTAAACCTGTGCTATGCATGTGCTTTGCCTATAAGCTAGGTAGTCTTGTATCACGCTGCCGGCTGTTAAAAGCCCCAGGGCTAGAGATGGAAGGGCTGCGAGTATAAGATAATGCCTCCACCCCAAGCTCCTAAGCATCATAACTGTTACAACATACGTTGCTGAATCTAATAACGTTATCATCTATGGGTTTAATAACAGGTGTTGAGATTTTTTATCTGTGCTGAAGGCGACGCTGAAGCTGGAGCTCCACTGCCCATGGGCGGAGCAACTGGCAGGTGGGTGTGATAAGATATCTAGAAGCACGATAACCATCCTCCAGTGTATCCCCCACAGTGATGGGAGGGGGACTTCAGCTGTTGTTAAGGTTTTCACCAGGATGTTTGACGGTAAGACGCTGGCTAGGAGGGTTAAGGGGGTTAAGGGGGTTAAGGAGGCCAGCTTCGTGGAGGTCAAGCCCTACATCTACTTGGGGATTGTGAAGACCTTATCATGCCCCTGCTCTAAAACCCCCCTCCCCCACCTGAATCTCCTCAACATAAGGTATGGAGAGGATGGGAAGCTCTACTGGTCATTCCTATTCGCAAGCAAAGGTGAGTTCCATGATTTTCTTAGAGAGCTTGATGAGAGGAAAATCAACTACACTATACACGAGATAACTAGGGTTAGCGAAGCATGGGCTATAAGCGAGAAACAGACGATAGTGTTAAAGAAGGCCCTAGAGTCTGGTTTTTACGATACGCCGAGGGGAACAACCCTACGGGGCCTCTCGCAGGAGCTTAGGATATCGCCTAGAGCTGTAGCAGATATACTGAGGAGGGTTCATAAGAAACTGGCCCTACAAGCGGTTGAGGCAGAGAACCTAAACAGCCTCAAGTAGGTACGCGGTATAGGTGGGAGGGGCAAACCTTACAATCGCTGTTGCCGAACCCCGGAACAGGGGAGGCACACCTAGATAACCTTCTGGACAAAACACACTCCAGCCTTCTACCGGAAGGTATGATAACAGCAAACTCAACACTAACGTTACAGCTGGATGTTAGATAATCTACATGCCACCTACGGTTCTTACGCCTCCTAAAATGCCTAGCCAACCTATCTTCAAGAGAATTCAACGCAGAGCCTACGTAGACATAATATCCCTTTCTAAGGTTCAGCACCTTAGACGCCCCAACCCTAACCCTAACATCATGTTTAACATGTAAGAAGAGGAGATACGCCCCCTTCATCACTCCTCCGCTATTAGTTTTCCCCACATTCCCAGCTCTATATGCCCAGGGACTTGGCATACGTAGTAGTATTCCCCGGCCCTGTTGGGTGTGAAGGTTATCGTCCTCTCCTCCCCTGGGCCTACTGGCCTGGTTGGTGTTCCCAGCTGAACACCCCATAGAGGCTCGGCGTCAAACCTCTTCTCCTC